>JAJYMR010000291.1 GCA_021786815.1 Deltaproteobacteria bacterium | reverse complement strand
AGCCTGAGCGCTTCCAATTAGATTTTCGCAAGAATTCGGCGCACCGCCGAAGCCAGGAAGAACCAATCGCGCCAATCAGCCGGGCTCGCGCGCCGAGTCGATTACCGTACCGAACTGATACGACAGACCGTATGAGGGCAGAATCTCACGGTCCTGTGGACCGAAAGGAGAACCGGTTCACTCCGCGAGGAGAGCGAGGAGCCAGATGAGTTCGAAGGAGATATCCGACGCTCAATTCACTTTAACGGACGGCCAGGACGATGTCGGCGATCGCGAAGAAAACTCGCTGGCAAAGAAGCTGTCGAAGGAACTGAACAATTGGCGCCGCCAGCGCAGTACTGCGCGTCCCCGGCGGTCTGATACTCAGCCTTCGCCCAATATGCAGTCCGAGCCGGCGCGGACCATCCGAGTCCGCGGACACGAAACCCTGGTGGTGAGAAAACCCAAGCTCGCCCAGAAGCCGCCGTCTTCCGAAAACGAGTAGGCGGCTCGCGCCGCGTCGTGGCTGCGGCCGTGACGCGCGCCTGGGAGTGCCGCTTGGGACAGGTCAGGTGCGAAAGACCTCGACCGGCATCCCGCGAGAAGCCTGCTGCGCCGGGTAGAGCGTGGCGAGCAGGCAGAGCAGGATCGAGGCGAGCGAAACCCAGACAAAATTGCTCGCGCTTATCGAGACGGGCACTGTTGCGATACCGTAGATTTCGCGCGGGATGTGGATGAACTGGTAGCGCGAGAGCGCAAGGCATCCGGCGACTCCAATAATCACGCCCGCTATCGTCCCCGCCGCTCCCACGATCAGCCCCTTCAGAACGAAAATCAGCCGCACGCCGCCGCGCGTCGCTCCCATCGCCATCAGCACCGCGATGTCCTTGCGCTTTTCCATCACGACCATGATCAGCGTCGCGATTAGATTGAACGCGGCGACCGCTATCAGCAGCATCAGAACGATCGTATAGACCCGCTTGAGCATCGCGAATCCCGCCGACGCGGACTGGTTGTACTCGACCCAGCTGCGCACCATGTATGGCGGCAAGAGAAGCCTGCGCAGCGCCTGCGTGACGCGATCGGTTGCCCCCAGCGTGGTCAGATGCACGTCGATCCCATCGACCCTTCCGGTTCGGCCGAAGAAACTCTGCGCGCGCGGAAGGTCCACGAACGCCATATTCGTGTCGAGATAGGTCATCCCGGAATCGAAAATCGCTCCGACCGCGAAATCGCCCGTTTTCGTCGTGATCGCCGAGTCGGTGCCGGCCAGTATCGGCGCGACCATCCGGACTCTGTCGCCGACCTTGACCTTGAGCCGATGCGCGAGGGTCACTCCGATCGCGACCACTCCGTCCGAGGCGCCGGGAAATTGCCGTGACGTCGCGGTCAGGTCCCCGAGATTGCCGGCGACGACATAGCGCGACCATTCCGAGCGCACCACCGGGTTATTCGGTTCGACACCGCGGACCACTACGCCGCCGATACCGCGCCCCGAACTCAGCATCGCCTGTCCCACCAGGAACGGGTCCGAGCCGCTCACGCCGGGAACGCCGGCGATGGCCTTTTGAATTTTCGCCCAGTCGGCGATCGAGCCCTGCTCGCTCAGGACCTGGATTTGCGGGCTGAGCGCGAGCACGCGCTCCTTGAGGCTGTGCTCAAAACCGCCCATCACCGCCAGCGTGATCGTGAGCGCGGCCACTCCGATCATCACGCCGGTCGCGGTGAACACCGTGGTTACCGAGATGAAGGCGTCCTTGCGGCGCGCCCTCAGGTAGCGAAGCGCAATCCTAAGCTCGTACCGCACTGGCTAAATAGTTCCGTGGAAGTGTCAGGGTCCTTTTCGATTCGGCTCGCGCCGTGACTCAGAATATCACGTTTTCCTTCTGAAGCTGCTCGATCTCCTCGCTGGAAAGCCCGAGCATCCCGCGGAACACTTCCTCGTTGTGCTGGCCGAGAATCGGAGCGGCGCTGCGCAACTCGCCCGGCGTGCGGCTTAGCCGATGCTGCAGGCCTTCGTACGGCGACGGTCCCATCTCCTTGTGTTCGAGCCAGTGCCAGAAGTCGAAGGCTTCGAGATTTTCGTCCTGATGAAGATCGACGCAGTTCTGCACCCGATACGCCGAGACGCCCGCCGCCTGCAATTTCGCGACGAGGTCTTGCACCTGCCGATGTCGCACCGCCTCGCTGACAAAAGAATCCAGCGCTTCGCGATTTTCAACGCGCGTCATATGGGTGTCGAAGCGAGCGTCGGACGCCTTTGCCCCGAGCACTTCGAGCATCGCGCGCCATTCGGCGTCGTTTGCGACCGCGAGCGCGAGCCACTGCTCGTTTCCCTCTTCGTCCTCGCATCGGTAGGCGCCGTGCGGAGCGTAGCGCTCCGAGGCGTTGGCCATCGGGCCCAGCACCCTGCCGGTCGCGAAATAATCGACGAGCGCGGGCATGAGATTGTGAAGCGCAGCCTCGTACTGCGCCATGTCGATGTACTGGCCCTTGCCGGTGCGCCGCCGATAGTCGAGCGCGGCGAGCAGCGCCGAGGCGGAGAAACGCGGCGCGATGAAATCCGTATACGCTCCGTAAGGCGGGCAGACCGAGCCGGGTCCGTAACCCGAGATGTGGTAGAAGCCCGATAGCGCCGCCATCAGTTGCCCGAAGCCCGGATAGAGCGCGTTCGGACCGGTCTGCCCCTGCAGGCACGTGGACAGCATGATCAGGTCGGGCTTGAGCTCCCGCAGATGCTCGTAATCGAGCTCCCATCCGCGCATCGCCTTGGGCGTGAAGCTTTCGACGACGATATCCGCCCACGGCACCATCCGTCTCACCAGTTCGCGCGCCTTTGGATGGCCCAGATTGAGCGTGATGCCTTTCTTCGAGCTGTTGTAGCTAGCATAGAACTGGCTTCGGTTGATGCCGGGTTGGGCGTCCTTCCACGGCGGGCCGAGCCGCAGCACGTCGAGCTTGGCCGCGGACTCGATCCGGATGACCTCGGCGCCGTTGTCGGCCAGGTATTTTGTCGTGATCGGTCCGACTCCGACCCATGCGAAGTCGAGCACCTTGATTCCTTCCAACGCGTAAGCCACGGGACGCTCCTGTTCGACCTTCAGATGGCGCCTTCAGTCCGAAGACGCGAAAGCCGCTCGTCGCCAAGCCCGAGCAGGCCCGAGTAAACCTCGCGATTGTGCTCGCCGAGCCGGGGCGCACGCCGCGGCGGCGAAATCGGGGTCGCGCTGAATTTCGCGAATGCTCCCGGAAACGTGAGCGAGCGGCCCAGGGTGTCCTGATGGTCCACCTGAACGAAGAACTTGCGCGCTTTGAGCTGCTCGTCGGCTGCCGCGTCGGCGACCGTGGCAACCGGCGCGAGCAGGATCCGACGCTTCAGCGCCTCGCGATAGATCTCCTGCTTGGTCATCGTGAGGAAAAATTTCTCGACCCGGTCCTCGAGTTCGTCGATCTCTTCGCGATCCTTCTGCGTCATCGCCATGAGAATTCCCGGCACCCACGACATCCAGTCCTTGGCTTTCATCCAGTCGGCGGCGAAGCCCTTCTCGGCCATCCAGTTGACAAGCGCGATGGTCGAGGGCGCTCCGACCGGGCCGCCCATTATCAGGATCGAGATGTGCCCGTCACTGCAGCGGAAGACCATTTTGCGCCGCGTGTCATTCGAGCCGACGAAAACTCCGGTCCGTCTCAGAAAATCGCCGTGGAAGATCGGCATCGCCTGCTCGTTCATGAGCGTCCACACGATACAAGCCTGCATGTTCACGACCACTTTCTGGCCGAGTCCGCTCGTCTGGCGCGGATAATGGGCGATAAGCGAGGCGACCGCGGCCTCCGCGCCGGCGTGCATTCCCGCCTGCGGAAGCGACATCTGGAGCGGCGGCCGGCCTTCCTCGCCCATCAGGTACATCATCCCGCCCGAAGCCCACGTCACGATATCCGCAGCCTTGTAGTTTTTCGCCGGGCCCTTGTCGCCGAACGGCGTGATCGACGCGTAGATGAGCCGCTGGTTGGAGCGCGAAAGCTCGTCGTACCCAAGCCCTATCGAGTCGAGATAGCCGAGCGGGAAAGACTCCACGAGGAAGTCTGACTGCCTGGCGAGTTCGGTCACCAGGGCGCGGCCGTCGGCGGTCTCCAGGTTTGCGGTGACCGAGCGCTTGCCCGCCTGGTACGCGATAAAATAGAGGCTTCGATCGGAATCCGGGATGTCTTCGAGGAAGGGCGGGATACGCCGCGTGGAGCATCCCCCGACCGGTTCCACCTTGATTACGTCAGCTCCCAGGTCGGCAAATATCTTGCCGCAGAACGAGCCTTTTTCATCGGCAAGTTCGAGCATCCTGAAGCCCTTGAGCAGTTCTGAAGCCATCGTGCCTTCCTTGGAAAACGGATGCTTTCGGCGCCAGGCGCGTGCGCGGCGCGGCCAGCGGTCGGCGCATTCTAACTCCAACGGCGGAAAAGTTGGAACCGCAACGCGCGGCGCTAGGCCGCGAGTCTGTTCAGGGCGTTTGCCGGCCCGCGCTGGCGGAACCTTGGCCCTTCGGTCGTTCCGTTGAGAGGGCCAATCGTCAACGCCGCCTAGCAGAGAAAGCTGACCGGGCATCCCGCCACCGCACCACTCCTCCCTCACAAGCAATACAACTGATTGCGTGGTCGGTCAGGCGCTTCGGTTATAGGCAGGAGGACCGCCAAACTGCGTGAGGCACGACACGTAGCCTCCGTCCGCAGGCACCTCCAAGGGCGGGCTGAGAAGGAAACAGAACCGGAGTTCGTGGACAGCCTTGTCGTCTATAACGTCTTTGTATCGGATCAGCCCATAAACACCAACGGTCAAACGCCCTTGCAAGAAATCTTTGAACTGGCTAGCGGTCATGAACCCACGCATGTACTGCTCGGGGACCTCCTGGTCTTGCGGCGCCGGCGTAGGCCCAAAATCCAGTGCGCCTGAATAGTCTGGCTCGTCCGGCAAAGGGTCACTACGCTGGATGAGCTTGGCGATCCCGCCGACGATCCAACCGGGGCTTCGACCCGAATTAATGCGGGCAAATTGAATGGATATCGAGTACACGGGGCCGTTGGGGTGGTCGCGGCGATAAATTCTCGCCTTCTTTGGAATGACGACGAGCCAGGCACGTTCCAACTTAACAAGGGCCTCTTTCGCGATGTCCGCCTGGACTCTGATCGCGTCCAGCGTACTCACCGCGACAAATGCCGCCACAATAGCGACCCCGACCAAAAGCAGTGTCGGCACGTTCTCCCAAAACCAATCATCCCAGCCTTGAGATAAGGCAGCGGTAGCTTTGCCTTGCGGCTTTCGCGGCGACTGGCGCGCCGTGGCGGGACAGAATGGAGCGGCTCGAGTTGGTCTCTTCTCAGCAGACGGCTCCTGCCCCTTTAGCCCTTCGGCCTGGCCACCTTGAGCGCTTGGCGATTTCCTTGGGGCTTGTGCGTGCACGCCTGTTTCAGCACCCGAGAGCAAGGCCGACGCGATTAGGGCCAGCAGAAACAGCTTTAATAGCGGCCGCGTCAACCTTGAGTCCGCCTCCGGTCGGGCTTTAGGAGGGCGCGAGACGGCGATCACATCCGTGCCGCGGTGCGGGCGGCGCCGATTGCGGTTGCGTAATCGGCGTGGTCGGGAATGACAAAGCCGCGGCCGAACATGAACTCAAGACGCCGAATCTTCTGCATGAAGCGGAAAATCCGGGTGATCTTGCCGGTAAGCACGATATCGTCCTGGCCGCAGGCGCGCGCGTTGGCGAGGCTCAGCACGCCGATCACCTCGACTATCAGGTTGATGATTGCGAGAGCCTTGTCCTCCGGAGTTGCGTCCGCG
>JAJYMR010000256.1 GCA_021786815.1 Deltaproteobacteria bacterium | reverse complement strand
CTCGGGACGGCGCTCGACAAGGAGCCCGCGCGGGCCGGTCGTGTCGTTGCCCCACAGCACGTTGACCAGCCGAAGGTCCATCCGGCCGCCGCAATACCATCCGAGCCCGAACCGCCGCGTCATCATCTCCGAGATGAGGCACACCGAGAGCATCCCCTGCACCACGATATCCGGAAATCCGAGCCTGACCGCTTCCTCGCGGTTGGTGTGGTAATTGCGCGTGGGGCCGGAGAACGCCATGCACATTTCTTCGGTAATTTTGCGCATCGGCGCGTCGATCGGCTCACCGCCGCGCTCGCCGACGCGGAAGCTTCGCGATTTGTCCTTCTCGCGCGAGCGATCGACGACGAAGCCTTCCGCGTGCTTCTGCTCGGGCAGTAAAAAGCTCTGATGCGTGCGGCTTAGCGAGACGATCCGGCCTTCGCCGTTCATCACGATCACTTCGTTGACCAGATATTCGCGATCGCGCTTGACGTAGCGTTCGACGATCGTCGAGCGGGTGCGAAGCGTCTCTCCGACGCCGACCGGGTAGAACACGCTCCATTCCTGGCGCGCGTGCAGATTGCCGTAGATGTTCGGCAGGTACCATTCGATGGTGCGATAGACGGCGGAGTGAAGGATAAGCGCGGGCGCGAGCGGCGGGCCGAGCGGAGAGGAGCCGCGATACCACGGATTGTCGTCGCCGGTGGCTTCGATGTATCGCGCAACCACCTCGGGTGTGATTTCGTATTGCGCCGAGCCGTAGTCGCGTCCGACGTAACGCTCGTCTGACGAGAAAATTTCCTTCATCGCCGATACGCTCCCTGCGTGCGGTCAGCTTTTCATCTTGGGTTTTGCGCGCTCTTTGAATTTTGCCGCGTTCACGATCGCACGGCGATGAACGCCAGAGCCGATCTGCTCTACTTCGTCGAAGGCGCTGACCTTGAATTCGAGCCGTCGGCCCTCGACCTTGACGAGTTCCGCCTCGGCACGCACCTGATGGCCGGGCGGAGTGGCCGCAAGATGCTGCACCTCGATAGCGCTGCCGACCGAAGTTTCACCCTCGTCGAGGTAGGGCTTGATTGCGATGAACGCCGCCATCTCCATCGCGGAAACCATGCTCGGCGTCGAGAATACCGCGGCCAGCATCGGATCGCGTCTGTTCGCGAGATCCTCGGGACCGACGGTGAGCGTGAAAATCCCCTTTGTTCCAACCGGTATGTCTTTCATCGGTTCTCCGGATTGCGCGACGCCGCGGCTTCGGCGCGGCGTAGGCTCATCGCGTCGAGTTTTTTCGCGACCCATTCCACGCGATCGTTTCCCCAGAACGGTTCGCCCGCGACGATAAAGGTCGGAACGCCGAACACCTGGTCGCGTTCGGCCTCCTCGAGCGCGGCCGCAAGGTCGCGCGGGCCTTCGCTCTCCGCGTAGCGGCGAAACGCCTCGGGATCCATCCCGTGCGCGGCGAGAAGCGGCGCGAGCTCGTCGATTCTCTCGATATCCAGTTCGCGCTTGAAGAAAAGCTCCCAGACGCGGCCCGCGTATTCGCGGAAACGTCCTTCGCGGTCGGCAAACAGACCGCTTATCAGCGCAAGCCGCGAGTCGAACAGCCGCTGCGGACCCTTGATAACGAGCCCGCGCTCATTGGCGAAACGGCGCGCGTCGAGATACAGGTAGCGCACCTTGCGCCACGAGCGTTCGTCGCGGTCGGCTAGCGTGCCGCCGTAGGCGGTGAAATCGAACACGTGCGGGACGAAGCGAAGGCGCACGCGATGGGTGCGTTCGAGGGCGAGCGCCGGCTCGAAGGCGAGATAGCTGAACGGGCTCTTGAAGTCGTAGTAAAACTTTACGGTTTCGAGCGTCTGATCCATGCGCTCAAACGGATAGCTCAAACGGCCGCGATACGAAAGCGCGCGCGATTCCTAGTCGGTTCCGGCGTTGCGTTCGAGGTAGCCGAGGATGAGTTTCCGCTGGCGCGGCGAAAGAGGCGTAATCCCCGCCGTTCGCATCCTGTCCTGCATCGCCTTGACCTGCACCTGCCACATCGCGGCCGTCATGCTGCGCGGATCGTAGAGCCTGTGGCACTGGCCGCATCGTTCGGCGTAAAGCTGCGCCGCGTAGGTGTTGGCCTGCGGGAGTTTTCGCGGACCGCATCCGGCAAGTGCGAGCACGCACGCGGCCGAGAACCATGCGAGCGGCAGTTTCAGCGACGAAGCGGCGCGGCTAATCGCCCGGCAGATGCGCATTGGGGATCCGCTTCGATATCTCGGCGCGCAGCGCCGCCATCAGGGCGCCACGGTCGTGCTCGTCGAGCGTGCGCATGCGCTCCTTTGCCGGACGTTCCCACACGGGCGAGCGTTTTTGCTCATCGTCGTCGTGGCGCGGGAAGATGTGCCAGTGGACGTGCGGCTCGACGTTTCCAAGGCATTCGTAGTTGAGTTTGAGCGGATGGGTCACTTCGGCGATCGCCTCGGCGACCGAGCACACTTCGCCGAACAGGTTGAGCGCCTCCGCGCGCGGCATCAGGAACGGCTCGGGCACGTGGCGCTTGGCGAGAAGCACGCAATAGCCGCGGTAGAACTGGGCGTCGCCAAGCACCACCCATGAGTTGGGCAGTTCGGCGATAAGGTCGGGAGACTTGCCCTGGGCCAGGCGCGCGATAATCGCGCAGATCCCGCATTTGTCGTGCGCGGCTCGGGTCATCGGCCTGGCGGAACCTGGACCATCTGGACCTGCGCGTACTTGAGCAGGTCCGCGACGGTGTGAAGCTTGTATTCCTTGCCGTAGAAGATGCGCTTGATGCCGGTATTGATGAGCACCTTCATGCAGTGGATGCACGGGGTGTGGGTGACGTAGATGTCGGCCTCGCGGATAGCGGCGCCGTTGCGGGCGGCCTGCGCGATCGCGTTAATCTCGGCGTGGATCGTGCGATAGCAGTTTTCCTCGATCTCGCCGTACGGATTGCGCGATTCGTAGATGAGGCATCCCACGTCGATACAGTGCGGAAGGCCCGCCGGCGCGCCGTTGTAGCCGGTGGCCAGGATGCTGCGGTCGCGCACGATCACCGCGCCGACCTTCGCGCGCAGGCAGGTCGAGCGCTCGGCAACCTGCTGCGTGATGGTGATGAAATACTGGTCCCAACTGGGGCGCTTGCTGTGGCTGGCCGGCTGCGTGCTCGCGTCGGTCTCGTGACCCGTCTTCCCTTTGCTCTTTTCTTGCACCTTCGTCGCGCCTCGGATTCTAAAGTCCCCGCGGATGCGGGATGGAGGTTTGCGGCCGCGGTATCGTGTGCGAAACGTTGTAGAACTTCTCCTGCGCGGGCTTGGGCGGCGTGTACGAAACCGGCACCGGGCAGAACGTCAGGATAAAGACCGCGATCGTCGCCCATGCCGCGCCCCGCCGCCACGGATCGAGCGGCATCTTCTCATCGACGGTTGCGGGATGTCCCAGCCCGAGCATGAACAGGAGCGCCGCCCAGAACAGCCATCCGCCCCAGAACTCCCATCCGGCGATGGCCGGCACGACCACCATCAGGATGCATCCCACGACGAACAGCCGCGAGATTATCCGATGGCGCCGGCCGAAAAGCGCGTACACCACGTGCCCGCCGTCGAGTTGTCCGACCGGCAGCAGGTTGAGCGTCGTTACGAACATCCCGAGCCATCCGGCAAACGCGATCGGATGAAGATCGATCGTGACGTTGTTCGGATTGACGTGGAGCACAAGATGCGCCAGTCCGAGAAACAGCAGCGAGTTGCCGAGACTGTATCCGCCAACCGTCGGGTCGAGCGGTCCAACGTGCGACAGCGCAAGCCCGATAATCACGATCGGCACCGAGAGAATGAATCCGGCCCACGGGCCAGCCGCGCCGATGTCGAACATGACGCGCCGCGTCCTCGGCATCTGGTGTATCCGGATGAACGCGCCGAAGGTCCCCACGATGAACAGCGAGGGGAACGGCGCCGGGATGAAGTAGGGCAGGCTCGTGTCGACGCCGTTTCGCCGCGCGGTCAGGTAATGCCCCATCTCATGCGTCAGCAGGATGAGCATCAGCGGAATCGAAAACGAGAAGCCCGCGGTCAGCGCCGCCGCGCTTTGGAGCGGATGCCAGAGCGAGAACGTTTGACCCTGCGCGTACGCTCCCGCCATCGAGGTGGTCAGGAACGTGAGAAGAAACAGGCCAAGGTTGAGCGGCGGGATGGCCGGCGCTTCGGCCCTCGGCGGCGCCGGCGCCGTGTAGGGCGACTGGCGCGGAATTTCGGTCAATACCGCTGAAGGTTCCTTATGCGCGGTGATTTCATCCATTGCGAAGACCTGGACTTGCCGTGACCGTTACCGGAGCGCCTTGCGCGGCCCCGAAGCGCTCGGCCGCGCTCGCGTCGCGTACCGCAATCTCCAGTAGTTCGAAACTGCCGAAAGTTGCCAAAGCCGCCCCTTGGGGTGCGTCGCCGTAGGCATTGACAATCGTGAGCGGTGCTCCACGACCGATCCTAACGGAAAGCCGCCTGCCGGGAAAACCCGCCTGCAACCGCGCGAGCGCGTCGCGCCCGATGTTGGTGACGAGGTTGCCGAAGCCGTCCACGTAAACTACCGCGCCCACTAATTTGCGCTCGCGCAGCAACGGTTCGCCGAGCGACAGGCGCTGGATTTCCGCCACCCTCGGACCCATCGCGTCGAGCGGTTTGCCGCGCCAGAGCCAGGCCGCCGCGGGCGCAAAGATGTCGCGTCCGTGGAAAGTCGAGCTTACCTTTGAAAGCCGATAGCGGACCGAGCGCAGTTCGACGGCCCGCTTGAGTCCGGCCTGCTCGACTGCGAGCGATACGAGGCCGTTGTCCGGAGCGACGAAGCGCGCGCCCGTATCGGTTTCGATCGCGAGCCCAAGCCGCGCCGTGCCGACTCCGGGATCGACCACGCAAAGAAAGATGGTGTCGGCGGGAAAATAACGCCAGCATTCGCGAAGCGCGAGCGCGCCCGCCACGACCGATTGGGCCGGGATGCCGTGCGTGACGTCGATCACGCGCGCATCGGGAGCGAGCGTCGCGATCACGGCCTTCATCGCACCCACGTAATGGTCGCGATAGCCGAAGTCGGTGAGAATCGCGATCGGAGGGCGAGGGCGCACGGCCGCGCGGCGGCTCATCGGCGCGCCCTTACGCGGCGCGACAGTTCCTCGCGCACGGCCGCGCACAAAAGCGGAAACATCACCTCGTGATGCCCTGTCAGCAGGATAGAATGGCCGCCAGTTTCGGTCGGACGCTGAACCACGTTGCGCAGCGGCCGATAATGGCGAACGAAATCCATGTCGGCGGCGGTGAAGTCCTTGACCGTGCGGCCCATGTTGCGCGCGAGATTGAGCGCCTTCAGAAAAACTTCCGGCATCACGACGGCCGACCCGAGGTTTACAACCACTCCGCGCGACAGTTCGGAGACCACCGCCGCAAGCCGATGAAAGTCGGCCATCGAGGCCTTTCCAATCGCGCCTCCGTCGGCTGCGGGATGCATGTGCACGATATCGGCGCCAAGGGTCACGTGGACCGTTGCGGGTGCGCCGGCCCGGTAGGCAGCGGCAAAGATGCTCGCGTCGCGGTGTTTGAGTCCCGCGCGAAGTATCTCGCGGCCAACGACTTCGCCAAGCCCCTTGTTCTCCGAGGCCGCGAGCTTCGCCGCGTGGTTGAGAAACGCGCCCGTCTCCTCGGCCATCCCGAAGCTTCCGTCGGCAAGGCCCTGGCCGACGTCTTCCGACGTGCGTCCGGCCATCGCAAGCTCGAAGTCGTGGATTATCGCGGCGCCGTTGGTCGCGATAGCGCCGATGATTCCATCGCGCAGCAGGCCGCATATCAGGGGACCGAGCC
>JAJYMR010000311.1 GCA_021786815.1 Deltaproteobacteria bacterium | reverse complement strand
CGAAAGCTCGGCGATAGTCGCGGCCGGCCATCCGAAGCCGGTTCTGACGCGGCCGACGAATCCCGGGAAAAGCTGGTACGACATGCCGATGATGAAATTCGAAACCCATCCCAAAACGCCAAGCGCACCGTATGCGGCGGCAAGCCGGCTGCCCGTCGCGCCCACCGGTCCCGTGATTGAAACCGCAACACCCGCCGCGATTGTGCCCACCAGCCAGACGATTCCCGCGATCGCGTGCCGCGTCGTGAAATCGAGCGGCATCCGGCGCGAACGCACCTGCCGCGCGATCGTCATCATGTAGGCCGCAAGCGAAAGCGCGACTATCGCGCTCCAGAAGGTTGCGCCGGGCATTCCTCCGAGAAGCGTTATTCCGAGCGCTATGGTTGCCACGGCGAAACTCCATAGCTGCCAGATTGCGGAGCGCGGAAGATGGATTTTCGGCAACAGGAACGCCGGCAGCATCCGGTACGAGACCGCGCAGATGGTGAGCGTCACCCATCCGAGCCCGGCGAAGGCGACGTGTCCGCCGATCTGGGTAAAGATGTTGCCGCGCAAAAAGCCGTAGCTTTTGTTGAGCGCAAGCACGAAGCCGACGGATCCAGCGACCAGGAGCATCGCGATTGCCAGCAGCATCCCGGTCTCCGCAACACCCTTGCCGAGCCGTGGATAAAGGCATGGCACCATGTTCGCCGCGAACATCAGCACGCTGATTATGACGATTGCCGCCGAGAACCACGTGCCGACCCAGATGCTGTTGGCGAAGTGCGCAACCATGCCGATCGTTCCGATTACGAAGAACCATAGCTGCCACATCGCAAGCCGTGGATAACGAAGCGGCGTGCGGGTCAGCGCCGGCACGTAACGATACATCACGCCCATGATCGTGGCGGTTATCCATCCGAGCGTGAACGTGTGGACGAGCGCCAGCACGCCGGGTTGGTAGAAAAATACGACCACGGAACCCGCGACGAAGGGTGCCACCGCCGTGCCGGCGGCGAAGGAAATCACCGCGACTACCAGGAAATGCACGGGGATACGGCCGATGCGGAGAAGGTCGGCCCGATTCGCCGCCTCGTGATAGGGAGCGGCGGGATGCGCGCCGCCGCGGGCCTGTGCTGCTGCGGCTTCGCGCACGGAATCCGGTTGATACATCCTGCTCACAATACTTCTGCGCGGCAGCGCCTCCTGAGGAAAGCGATTCTACTCACTCTGCGCGAGGCGGCTGAATCACCGTGACGATGAACGCGCATTCCTCCAGCGCATGCACGCTATGAGGGATTCCACCGCCCAGGGAGAGCAGGGCTCCCGCGTCAAGCGTGTGTTCCTCGCCGGCCGCACTGAACTTGAGAGCGCCCATGGCGACGGAGACCGTGATTGGTCCTTCGGCCTGATGCTCGTGAATGTCCATCCCCTCGGACAGCAGGACAAGCACGAGGCGAAGGTCGGCGTTCTTCGCGAGCGTCAGCGCGGCCCGCCGCGTCCTGCTCCATTGTTCGCCCTGCTTCAGCCTTGATATCTCGTCGGGCACGCTGAAAGTCATCAGCGGCCGGTCGAGGATCCGATGCAACTCCGTGCTCATTGGAAAGGCCTCCGGATTTGCCGCCTGGCCCGCGGAGATTACCGCGAGATCGTGCTCGCGGGTTCGCTTCGTCCCGCGTATTGGCTCTCCGCCGCGACCCCTTGCGTGCAAGCGATTCCATAAGCCGTATCCGCCAGGAACATTATGAGCGTCGCGACGTTCAGTGTGCCACCCCAATGCCACGCCGGCGCGGAACCCAGGAGATCGCCGCCGATCCTGAGCGCGAGCGAGAGCTCAAGCGCGATAACGTGCAGATAGTACAGGCGCCGAAACGCAAGCGCGTGTCCCATCACTGCGGGAAAAATGATCGGCGCGTGCGCGAAGATCATCGAGAACACGAAGCCGAGAAAGACCGCGTGCAGAATCGCGTCGTATTGAAAAAAATCGAGCGCGACGGGAAAGACGATTCGCATCGCCCCGGCGAGCCCAAGCCAGAACGCCCCGAACATCAGGTTGACCGCAATGAATTTTGGCAGCCCGCCAAGCCGCATGGTCCGCCGCGCGACGTCGAACAGCACGAGCCACGCCGCGAATCCAAGCATCCCGGCGCCAACGAGCGTCAGCCCCGCGCGCGGGCTATATGTCGAGAGCATCAGTCCGCCCAGGAACAGCGCCGCCGTGAGCGCGAAAGCTGGCGTCGCGCGGCGTGAAGGACCGCGAAGGCGCGAAAGCTCCAGGCGCTCGCCCATTATCGTCAGCACAAGGAAACCCATCCACCAGAACACGATGCCGGGTATCGGCGCGCCTTCGAGCCAGCGGGCGTTGCCGATCGTCCACGCCACCGCCCCGAGCACCATCGCCACCGTGAACAACTCGGTCTGCTGGCGCAGGATCGGGACGAAGGCGAGCACGAACGCAAGACTCCCGAGCACGATCAGGACGGGACCCGCCGGTCCCGGCACGCCGGCAATGAGCGCGAGCGCGCCCGCGCCCGTGAGCGCCGGCGCGGCGTACGCCCATGGTCCGCCGATTGCGACCGCGCGCTCCAGCGAGATAAGCGTGCCCAGGAAACCCGAGACCATCAGCGGGCCGTGCGCCGCCGGAAGGTTCACGCCGCCGGCCGGCAAAATCCATCCGAGCCGCAGCAGCGCGGCCCACATCCCGGCGAGCAGCGAAACCACCGCCATCGCCATAAGCGGCATCCGCTCAAGTTTGAAAGGCCGAGGTTTCATTGCCGCCAGTGTGTCGCGCAGTGCGTGTTTTTACAGGCGGCCGATCCGCACCCGCCACACCTGCGGTCCCTGCTCGAGATAATCCCAGGAGAACTGCTGGGTATACTCGGCCTGGAACTGATAGAAGAGCGGCTTCGGGTCGTGATCGTTGACGAGCACGAAACTTTCGGAGCCGCGTAGCGCGCCAAAGGTTTCGAAGATGATCCCGTGGCGCTCGCGCGGAGCGAGGTTGCGCACGTCGAGAACGTCGTTGGTGCGGTGGTCCTTATGGCGGGTGACGCCGTGCTCCGAATGCATCTCGTCGAGCACGGAAACCTGCTCGCCCTCGGGCAGATGCCTTTCGATGAGCGGCAGGTAGATGCGCTCCTCCTTCTCCAGGTGAAGCGCCAGGATCGCGTCGAGGCTGACTGCCAAACGGCGGAGCTCGGCTTCGAGTTCGCGCCTTTCGGTGCCTCCGGCCGAGCGAAGTTCGTCCGCGATCCGCTCGATCCGCTCGACGTAGTCGGCGATGAATTCGTGGTCGACGCTCATGGTGGCGGTGCCGCGGCCGTACTCGTGGAGGAGAAAATCGACCCGCGGATAGAGATGGCGCTCTTCGCCCCTGGCGTGGGGCATAAGCTCGTTCCTGAGAAAGGCGACCAGCGCCTCGGGGGTGCCCTGTTTCGCTTCGTCGGTGAGCGTGGCGACGTGCTCCGCGAGACTCTTCGCAAGGCTTCCGTGATGACGCCTGACCGCATCGGTTAAGTTGCTCATGTCGGCCTCCTGTCGCGCCTCTTTATTGCCATCCGAGCTGGCGCCTTGCCGCTTGCGACATCATAGTGGGATTCCATTTCGGCTCCCAAACGACTTGAACCGAGATGTGCCGCGCTTCTGGGATGCACTCGCGAATCGCCTCGGCAGCCGCCTCGCTGATGTAGGAATGAAGCGGGCAGGCCGGCGTGGTCATCGTCATGACCGCGCGAACGTCCGAGTCCAACACTTCGGCGCTGTAAACCAGTCCGAGGTCCACCACGTTTACGCCGAGTTCGGGGTCGATAACGCTTCGCAATGCCGCAAGGATTTGTTCTTCGCTTATCACGCCGGAACGATAATTTGCTGAATATGTACCATAAATACATTTTTTCTCGGAAGCAAACGGCGCTCGCCCTTTGACCGTGCCGTCAGGCCCGCGAGGACGCGACGCGGGGCCGGGTTTTCGCCTGAGGCCGGCGGTCAGCGGCGCCGAAGAGCAGCCTGCCTAGATGCCTTCGATGAGTGAGCAGGTCGGCAAGCGTGTAGCGGTCCAGTGTCGAAAGGAAACTTTCAACGGCTTCTTCCAGGACGGCGGGGAGCGTGCAGGCCGGAGTGATCACGCACAGTTCCGCGCCGTGAAAGCAGGTGACTGGCCTTATCGGACCCTCGGTATAGCGCACCACGTCGCCGATCCTGATTTCGGCGGGATCGCGGACGAGAATCACGCCGCCGCCGCGCCCGCGATAGGTGGTGACGAATCCGCCCCGGGCAAGGCCGTGCACGACCTTGACGAGATGGTTACGTGAGATTCCGTAGTCGCGCGCGATATCGGAAATCAGGCAAAGCCTGCCCTGGCGGACGCCGAGATACATCAGCACTCTCAGCGAATAATCGGTGTAAAACGTCAGTTCCACGTGTGTCTTTTCCGCCCCTGCAATCCCTGCCCGCTATAACGTGCATGCCTGATACAGGTTTTGTCACGCTGATGCAAGGCGTCTCGGCGGCGGGCCTCCGTCGCATCGAGTTTACGCGGTCCCAAGGGTGGCTTGCCATGGGGTCCGCCAGGAAACTAACCTGAAAGCGCGAAGCGCTCAGAATGTCGAACGCCCGCGCGATGCGGGTGACAGTCCGGCGGATTGCGCGCCGTCTTCCGCGTCGCCGCGGCGCACTGGAGAAGTGCCGTATGAGTATCGAGCACTCCCGGACCCGGATAATCGTGGACGGCGCGGTGGCGGGGCTCATGGGCGCGGCGGTGGTTGCCGTCTGGTTCCTCATTTTCGATTCCGCGCGCGGACATCCGTTTGAGACCCCCGCGCTTCTCGCGCTCGCGATTCTTCACTACGGTGCCTCGCCTGCGGCCGTTGGGCTGACAACGGCGCAACTCGTAATCGAGTACAGCGTCGCGCATTTGCTCGCCTTTGTCGCGGTTGGAATGATCGGCGCGCTGCTACTCGAGGCGGCCGAGCGCGAGCCGACCATGACGGCGTCGCTGTTCATCTTCCTCGGCGCCTTCGAGGTGTTCTTCGTGGCGCTGGTGATGCTGCTTGGGCCGCAGGTGATGGCGGTGCTGACGTGGTGGGGAATCGTGGTCGGAAACCTGATGGCGACGGCCGCGATGCTCGCCTACTTCCTGGTGCGCCATTCCTCGATCGGGCGAAGCCTGCTCGGTCCGTGGCTCGCCGTGGTGCGCGAGGGCGTCGTCGCCGGCCTGATTGGCGCGCTTACGATGATCATATGGCTTTTCGTGTATGACGCCGCCTTCGGCAGCGCGTTTCGAACGCCGATGCTGCTCGGGGCGGCGCTGCTCGGCGCGAGAGCCGTTCCCGGTGCGGCGGTATCAGTGCCGATCGTGCTTGGATACGCGATACTGCACTTCGGCGGGTTTATCGCTTTCGGGATCGCGGGCGCGATTCTGATGGCCGCGACGGAAAAGGAGCCGCTTCTTGCGCTGGGCGTGGTGGTCGTATGCGTCATTTTCGAGGTTTTCTTCCTCGGATGGGTGACGCTGATCGACGCCACCGTGCTGCAGCGGACCGGATGGTGGAAGATCGTGCTCGGCAATCTGCTCGCGCTCGGCGCGATGACGTTGTTCTTCCTGCGCAATCATCCGACCGTGGTGAGCGGGATGCAGAAGCGGTGGAGTTTGCTCGAACGGGAACGCGAGACCGCCGATTACCGCCGCGCTCCGAGCGCCTGAGCGACTCGGCGGGGTGAGCGGTCAGAGCCCGAGCACGTCGCGCATCGTGTAAAGCCCGGGCTTGCGCTCGGCGAGCCAGGCTGCGGCCCTGAGCGCCCCGCGCGCGAGCGATTCGCGGCTCTGCGCGCGATGGATAAGTTCCAGGCGCTCGCCCGGTCCGCCGAAAATCACGGTGTGGTCGCCCACGGCGTCGCCCG
>JAJYMR010000407.1 GCA_021786815.1 Deltaproteobacteria bacterium | reverse complement strand
ACCGACCTGACCGTGCCGTCGGGCCACGCGGCAAGCCGCCGGCGCACCTCGGCCTCGGTGTCCTCAAGCGTCCAACGCAGTGCGGCGACCAGTTCCTCCCATGAATATTCGCGGGCGATTTCGTCGACCCGCTCTTTTATCTTGAGGCACGCGCTCAGCCGTATCTTCATGTCCTGGATCTGCAGCATCGGGTCGCGCACGCTGTTCTGCAGCCAGGTCACGATGTCACGCCTGAGCGTGAAGTTCTCGCCCACCTTCACCGGCGGCATTCTGATGCCTTCCATGTACGGCGATTCCGCCGCCGAGGGCATCCCGCCCGGTTCGACCGAGCCGTTTTCGCCCTCGTGGACGATAACCATCACCCACAGCGCCAGTTCTCCATCGTCGGTGAAGACGGGGATGAACATGTTCTGGTCGGGAGTGTGTATATTACCGAAACGCGGGTCAGTGCTCATGAAGACGTCGCCGGGCCGCACGCCCACGCTTGGCTCGTTGCGCCAGTACTTCATCACGTAACGCAGCACGGGCTGGCATACGACCGAGAACAGCAGCACGCCGCCGCTGCTCGCGACGGCGAGATCGCCCGAGGCGGTGAAAATGCCGGCGATGAGGTCGCCCCACTTCGCGCCGGGCGCGGCTCCGGTCTGTTCGAGTTGATAGAAGGCCTCTTCGGCGGTCACTTCGAGTTTGCTGCGGAGCAAGCTCGTGGTGTGGGGGTCGCGATGCGCCGCCATCGAGCGCTCTTCCAGAGCGGAGCGCGGCGCGAGGCGATGGTCGCCGAGGATTTCGCGATCGGGCCCATAGAAAACGACGGTTTCGTCGAGGAACTGCTCGAGTTTGCTCTTAACCGCGGTAGCCATTGATGCTTGCTCCCTTGATGACTCAATGCGTTCCATCAACGCGCGTCATCCACGCTCCGCCGGACGCGTCAGTTTCGAATTTCCATCCCGGTTCGACCACGTAGGTGGTGTGGGGCGCCTCGACGATCGCCGGGCCTGTGAGTGTTGCGCCCGCGCCGACTGCGTCCCATCGGTAAACCGATGTCGCAACGCCCTTGGGATGGCTCAGGAAGTAACACATGCGCTCGCTGGCGGGGCGCGGCGACGAGCAGGCCGAGGCTTCCGCGGAAGCGAGCTTTACCGCGGTGCCGATAACCCAGGACACCACGCGCACGGCGACGATTTTGACTCCCGCCTCGGGCGCGGCAGCCTTCTCGCCAAACCGATCGGAATAGTTGATACGGAAGGCGTCTATCAAACCGAGCACATCGTCAACGTTGCGCAGCCGCGCGATCGGACTCGGCACGCTGAGTTGGACGAGCTGATTTCCGTATCTCATCTCGAATTCGACCTGGTGGCGAATTTCGCTCGAATCGAAGCCCTGGCGCGCGAGGTCGTCGCGTCCCAGCTCTTCGAGTTCGTCGCAGATCCGGTTCACCGCCGCGATATCGAGCGTGACCTCGCGCGTGAGCGGATTGTAAACGGTCAGATAGACCGAGCGCTCATGGAGATGAAGCTGGCGCAGGTTCGCAGCGCCGAAGGCCGAGAACACCGCGCTGAACGGCGGCACCATCACGCGGTCGACTCCGAGCGCCGTCGCAAATCCACAGCAGTGGACGGGCCCCGCGCCGCCGTATGAGATAAGCACGATCTTGCGCGGGTCGAAGCCGCGCGTCGCGACCTCCATGAACACCGCGTCGGCCATGTTGCGATCGACTTTCTGTTTGACCAGCAGCGCCGCCTCGACGACCGACCCTCCCATCTGCGAGACAAGTTTGTCCTCGATAACGAGCTCGGCGAGGCTTTGGTCGAGTTGCAGCGAGCCGCCCGCGTAATACTCGGGCGAGAGGTAGCCAAGCACCAAATCCGCGTCGCTGACCGTCGGTTCCATCCCGCCGCGCCCATAACACGCCGGTCCCGGCTCGGAGCCGGCGGAATCGGGGCCGACCTGGACCGTGCGCCACAATCGATCGTATCGGGCGATGGAGCCGCCGCCCGCGCCGAGCGTGCGCAGGTAAACCATCGGCGTCGAGACGAGCCATCGATCGATCACCGGATTGAAGTCGTAAATCCAGCTTCCCTGTTGCTGCGCGATTCCCACGTCGAAGGACGTGCCGCCCATGTCGGTTGCGACAACGACCGGGAACGAATGCTCCTGCGCGACACGCTGCGCGGCGCCGAGTCCCGCGACCGGCCCGGAATGAATCGTTTGCAGCGCGTGCGTCGATTCCAGCGACGCCATTCCGCCCGTGTTGTGAATCAGCAGTACGGGCTTACGGTAGTTGCGCTCGCGAAGGGCTTCTTCGAGATTGCCGAGCGAGTAGAACATCTGCTCGTGCAGGAAGCCGCACACCACCGCCGCCATCATCCGCGCGTATTCCGATTTTCGCCGCGAGATACGATGGCTCAGGATGACGGGGAAGGAGCCGAACAGGGTGGACGGATATTCGTCGCGGATGATCTCCTCGACCTGCTCCTCGTGCGAAGTGTTCACGACCGAGTTCACCAGCGCGACGACGAAGCCCTGCGCCCCTTGGTCGACCAGCCTTCGCACCTTGGCACGCACGTCGTTGGTGTCGAGGCGCAACAGCACTTCGCCGCGCGCGTCGATTCGTTCATTGACTCCGGCGATCAGCGCCTGCTCGACCATCGGCGCGGGCCGCGTTGCGCTGGCGAGATCGACCTGGAGATGGCGCGGCAGCCCGTCTCCGTAACCGCGCCCGCGCGACAGCTTCATCCCGCACTCGAAGCCCATCGTGACGATCACGCCGAGCCGTGGGCCACGTCGCTCGATTAGCGCATTGGTGCCGAGCGTGGTGCCGTAACGCACCGAATCGACGCTTGCCAGCAATCGCCCGGTTTCGATGCGCAGTTGCGCCGCTCCGCGATCGACGGCCTCAAGGAAGCCCACCGCGAGATTGTGATGCGTGGTGAGAGCCTTGCTCTCGATATGCTGACCGTCCCATTCAACGAAACAGTCGGTGAAAGTGCCGCCAACGTCTACCGCCAGTCGTCGCACGGATTGCCTCGCCTGTCCTCGTTCTGACGTTTTGCCGAGCTTACTTGTTTTCGGTCCATCGCCGCTTCAAATCATCGATGTCGAGTTCGATGTCGCGCGTCGGGGGATGGCCTTGCGGGAGATATTCGGTTTCGACCTGGGTCGCGCAACCGGGACAATAATATTCGAGAATCCGGCACCATCGCGGGTCCGGCGCATAGGTGAACCGGTAGCGCTCGGGATCGAGTATCGGCTGATGGATCTCGCGAGGGTCGCGATCGTAGACGAGCAGTCCGCGCTTGTAGTTGTCGCGCGCGGAGCCCACGTCCGCGCCGCAGCGCCGGCAAAGCCATCGCTCCGCATCCAGATCTATTTCGAGGTATTCGGTAATCGGCACACGCATCGTGTCTCTCCCGTTCGGCATCCGCGCGCCGCTCAGCGCGCGAGCCTGAACCCATCCTCGGTCAGATTCCATCGCCAACCGGCCGGCAGTGCCGCGCTCCAGTACGGTGACTCGATAAGGCACGGACCTTCGCCCGCGTCGCCGACGGAAACGCTCTCCGCGACGATCAATTCGACATTCCGTGGCGCTCCGCCGATGAGCACTTCACGGCGAGCCGCGTCCGTGCGGGCGCCGCGCCCGCTTAGAACGAGTTGCGGATTGGTCTCGGCGCTACCGCGTTTTGCGAGCCTGTAATCGAGAACCGTCGCGCCATTTGCGTCCTTTAGGAAACGGCCGAGATTACCGGCGCTGTCGACGTAGCGTTCCGTGCCGTCTGTATGGAGCCGTATTGACACCGCGGTCTCGTCTTTCGGCACGCCTTCGCCGAACATGTCGCGCACAGCCCGCTCGCCGAGCGTCTCGAGCGCACCGGCCGCCGCGCCATCGGCCGGCGATGAATCGGCGATCCATCGGTACTCGTGGGCAAGCTCGCTGAAGGCCACGCCCGTTGCGCTGAAGTTCGACGAATGCGGAGGAATCACCACGTTACGGATACCGGCGTGCTCCGCCGCGAGGCATGCGAGCAGCGGACCGGAACCGCCATAGCACACCATCGTTACTTCTTCCGGCTTCCACTGACGATGCCTGACTATTGCGCCTATGGTTTCGGCGGCGCGTAAACTGAACGCTTCCAGGATGGCCCATGCACCCTCGAGCGCGCTGCGCAACCCGAGCGGTTTTGCGACGTGCTCCAGGACCGCGCGCTCGGCAAGATTCTCCTGCAATGCGAGGGCGCCGGCGGCAAACCCCTGCGCTTCCAGGTAACCTGCCAGCAAAGCCGCGTCCGTAAGCGTGGGTTCCTGACCGCCCCTGCCGAAACATGCGGGACCGGGAAGGGCGCCCGCGCTGTCGGGACCGATCTGTACGCGCCCGTTTCGCACCCTGATGATCGAGCCGCCGCCGAGCGCGGCGGTGCGAAGGGCCGGCAGCGAAAAGCTCAGCGGAAGCTCGTGAACCGAGCCGAAAAGTTCCGTCAGCGGCCGATGGCTTTCGACCAGTCCGAAGTCGGTGCTGGTTCCTCCCACGTCCATCGTTACGACATGCGCTGCGCCGATACGCCTTGAAAGCGCCGCCGCTCCGAGCAGCCCGCCCATAGGGCCCGAATCCAGCGTCTTGACAGCCGTTGTCTTGGCCACCCGGCCGCATCCCTGGTCGTTGCGCATGATACGAAGCGGCTGCTCGACGTGGCGCTCTCTCAGCCAATTGTCGGCGTGATACAGGAACGCGGACATATCGCGATGGAGAAAAGCGTTGAGCAGGCCGGTCGCGGTGCGGCGAGCGTCATCCGGGTCGGAGCACAGCTCGCGCGAGAACAATAGCGGTACCGCGCCAAGCAGGTGCCCGGGCAAGAGCTTCATGTAGCGGCTCTTGGCCTCGCGCTCCAGTTCCGCGCCCGACGCTCCGGGCAGCGAAATCACGATGGACTGCGCGCCCTTGTTCAGCAGTTCGCGGAGCGCGGCAAGCAGGGCCCGATCCAGTTGTTCGTAACCCTCGCCGCGAAGCTCAAATCCTGCCACACGCGCCGAAACGATCGTGTCGATCATTTCCGGGGCGCGGCTGCGAAGACCGTAGAGATCCACGGCGGCGCCAGGATCGACGATCAGGCCCACGCGCACGCCCTTTCGCACGAGCAGCGCATTGGTGCCAGCCGTCGTCGAGTAGCGCACTTCGCCGACCTGCCGCAAAAGCTCGGTTTCGCCTGGAAGTCCCGCGGCACGCGCAAGCGCCCGGAACACCTCGATGAAGCAGCTCATCAGATCGTAGGGAGTCGTCAGAACCTTGACTGAGAGCGCGCCGGCCCCGGTAAACAGACATCCGTCCGTGAACGTCGAACCGTTATCGATCGTTACTTTCCACGCCATAATGACTTCCCTGCCGTCCGAGCTGCGCCTTCGGGTTGCGTCTCCAAGCTGACACGCCGCGTCCCTCCGGGCTAATCGAACCGCGCTCGCGACAACCGGCTTTCCGCCGCTCGTGATTTTGCTGCGCGGTCCGAGCTTTTCGCCGTTGCTTGCGCGTCCCCTGCGCTGGCTGAAACGGCGGCGTGGCTTGCGTGGCCACGTTCTCCCGGATGGTACGGACGGTACTCAATAGGACGTTTCAGTACCGCGCGTCAAACGAGAAATCTCACTCGGTGAATCGGCCTCGGATTTAGATGGCTGAATCGCGGAGATAGCGCCAAGCGCCGCGTCTGGTTCGGTGCGCGACGCGACCGTGAATATCCGTCCGCGTTTCCGAAGCGCCGGGCTTGTCGCACATACCCGGGGACGCTAGGCATTACCGCATGGAGAATGAAACCAGGGTGGCGGTGGAACCTGGCGGGACGCCGGCGCAGGCGTTGTCGCCGCGCCTTGCGCGAGTCCTCGAGGAGCTTGAGACCCTCTTCTTTGCGGAGGGGTTTCTGCATCTCACGATGGAGGAACTGGCCCGGCGGGTGCATTGCTCCAAGCGAACGCTCTATGCGATCGCGCTGAGCCGTGAGCAACTCTTCACGCTGGTAATCCGCCGCTTTCTCACGAGGGTCCGCGAGGAGGGCGATGCCGCCGCACGAAACGCGCCCAACTGGATCTCATCAGTAGCCGGCTACCTCGACGCTGCTGTGCGCGGCACCCGCACTGCGAGCGCCCGGTTCGTCCGCGACCTGGATCGCTTCGAACCCGGACGCCGCACTCTTCGAGAGCATCAGCGGATGCGCGTTGCGGGGCTCGAGCGATTGGTCGAGATCGGAATAAGTAAAGGCGAGTGCGCGCAGGTTCATCCGAAACTGGTTGCCGAGGTCCTCATCCACACGGTTGGCCGCATGTCCGATCCGGATTTCCTTGCGCGGTGCGGGCTTACGATGTCCGAAGCGTACGCCGAACTCTACTACCTTGTGCTCAACGGTGTCAGCCCGCGCGAGCATAACGTGGATCTTCCTGGCGCAGCGCACGGGAAATCGGTCTCCGCCAGACACCGGCACAAGATAACGACTGAAAGAAGGCCCTAGTATCGTGCCCCGCAATTAGCTCATGCCCACGGTCGGCGGGGCGACGGGTTTATTGCTGCGGGAGGGCCTCCTGCGCCTGAAACTGGAAGCGCTGGTATCTTTCCGATGCCCGATGGAAGCATCGCGCAACCAACGCGGTCCATCCCGTTTGATGGCTCGCTCCGAGTCCCTGTCCCGTTTCGCCATGGAAGTATTCGTAGAAGAGCGGCAGATCCTTCCAAAAAGGATCGCTCGCGAAACGTTTGTCATCACCGTGGCAGGGACGGCGGCCGGTCGCGTCGGGCAGGAAGAGGCTGCCGAGGCGCCGTCCAAGCTCATGCGCCACCTCGAACAGGTTCATCATCCTTCCCGAACCGGTCGGACACTCAACCTTGATCTCGTCGCCGTAATACAGGTAGTAAGTTTCAAGCGCCTCGATCAGAAGATAGTTGATCGGAAACCAGATCGGTCCCCTCCAGTTTGAATTGCCACCGAAGAGGCCCGTATCGGATTCTTCCGGTGTATAGCCAACGCTGTACTGCTGTCCACCCGCTGAGAATACAAACGGGTGCCGGGCGTGATACCTGGAGATGGAGCGAATCCCGTACGGCGACAGAAATTCGTTTTCGTCCAATAGATAGCGCAGCACTCTAATCAAGCGTTCTCGTGTCGGGACGGCCAGCATGGCTTTACTCACTAGTCCGGTAGCGGGATCAAGCACTACTGACAGGTGTTGCATCAAGCGTGGCCGCTTGCGCATGAACCATCGACACCGGCTGGCCAGATCGGGCAGTTTGCGCGCCATGTCGGTGTTAACCACCGATGCCGCAAGTATGGGGATGAGCCCAACCATCGAGCGGACCTTGAGCGCCATCTTTCTGCCCTCGACCACCAGGTGGTCGTAGTAGAAACCGTCCTCTTCGTCCCACAGCCCCGAGCCGCCGATTTTGTTGATCGCGGCAATGATCGTCGCAAAATGCTCGAAGAACTTGTATGCGATGTCCTGGTAAGCGGGATCGCCTTGCGCCAGTTCGAGCGCAATCGAAAACAGGTTGGCGCAATAGAAGGCCATCCACGCAGTCCCGTCCGCCTGCTGCAGATAGCCACCGGTCGGGAGCGGTTTGGAGCGGTCGAAGAGGCCGATGTTGTCCAGGCCCAGAAAGCCACCGCCGAAGATGTTATTGCCCTCGGGATCCTTCCTGTTCACCCACCAGGTAAAGCCGAGCAGCAGCTTCTGGAAGGCAAGTGTCAGAAAGCGGCGATCCGGCCTGCCCTGCGCAATAGTCATCTTGTAGAGCCGGTACGCCGCCCATCCGTGCACGGGAGGGTTAACGTCGCCGAACACCCATTCATACGCCGGAATTTGCCCGTTCGGATGCATGAAGCGTTCGGACATCACCAGTTCGAGTTGTCGTTTGGCAAAGTCGGGATCGATTACCATGTACGGCATCGTATGGAACGCGAGGTCCCATGCGGCGAACCATGGATACTCCCACTTGTCGGGCATCGACATGACATCGCGGCAGTAAAGATGTACCCAATCGTGATTGCGGCCTTGCAGCCGCTCCCTGGGTGGCGGCGGCGCCGACGGGTCGCCCGCGAGCCAATCGTCAACTATGTAGTGATAAAACTGACAACTCCATACAAGGCCCGCGAATGACTGCCGAGCGACGTTGCGTTCTTCGGCCGAGAACGCCGGCGACGAGGCCCCAACGGTGGCCGAGGCTCCGTCTGAAGCGCGCCCGCTCTCCTCGACCCCGAGCTCCTCCGCCCAGCGAAAGAGGTCGGTGTAAAACTCGTCGGCTTCCTGCTTACGTTCGGCGAAGGTTTGATCGAAAGTTCCCCCGAATGGCTCGGAGGCGCGTTCATTGACCGCTGCGAGGCGCAGCCGGACGGTTGCCTCGCCCGCTTCCGGAATCCGAAGCTGGTAGAGCGCCGCCGCCTTGGTCCCTTCGTTCCCTGGATTGACCGCGTCGCGCTCGCCGTGAATCACATAGCGATGAAAGGCATCCTTGACGTAGCGCTCCGCGTTGTCGATTCCCCATACGCGCCTTGCGTTTGTCGCGTTTTCGGTGAACAGCAGTTGCGGCGTTTGAGCTCCTGGGGACGGAGAGACACTGAGGATGTACTTGCCCAGCGTTTCGTGTTCCGCTCGAATCTGGGTTGGGCCGGTCTGCCACAGCCTGGGCTTGCTCCAGTAATCTTCGCCGTCGCGGCCCCACGACCAGGTATTGCGAAACCACAACGTCGGCAGCAGATGAAGGATCGCCGGCTCGGGCCCACGGTTACAGACAGTGATCTTGATCAGGATATCTTCAGGCGAGGCTTTTGCGTATTCGACAAAAACGTCGAAGTAGCGGTTGTCGTCAAAAATCCCAGTATCGACAAGTTCGAATTCGGGTTGGTTGCGCCCTCGGCGCCGGTTCTCTTCAACCAAACGCGAGTAGGGATATTCAGCCTGCGGATACTTGTAGAGGGCTTTCAGGTATGAGGCGGTTGGAGTCGCGTCGAGGTGGAAATAGTACTCCTTTACGTCCTCGCCGTGGTTTCCCTCGCTGCCGGTCAGTCCGAACAGGCGCTCCTTGAGGATAGGGTCGCGCCCATTCCAGAGCGCAAGCGCGAAGCAGAGGCGGCATAGCTGGTCGCAAATTCCCAGCAGCCCGTCTTCTCCCCAACGGTAGACGCGGCTGCGCGCGTGATCGTGCGGGAAATAGCCCCAGGCGTCTCCACCGGCCGAATAATCTTCGCGCACCGTCGCCCACTGGCGATCGGAAAGAAATGGACCCCATCGCCTCCACACCTCGTTCGGGCCCATCCCCTCCGTCAGGCGAACGCGCTCCGCTCCGCGTTGCGACATTGACGAAGCCGCTCCTTTCCCTTCTAAATTCTACGCGCAGCAGATCGTTGAACACAGCGCGGGAGGGCAAGGCCGGCGTTCGAGCGCTGGCGCTAACGACGCGCCAGTCAACCGGGCCGCGGTTTCTCGCTTAGGGTTTCGGAGCTATCGAGGCCCGCGCGGACCTACTGCCCCGGCGCGCCTTGCTTCGGCCGATGGTTGTAGTCATAGAGGAAATTGATCAAATCGGCAGTCTGATCAGGTTTAAGCGGACATCCTAAAGCCGACATCATCTTTTGCACCTCCGCCTTCCACGCTGCGTGCGAAAGCGGGGGCTGGGTGTCGATGAATCCTCGCGAATGGCACATTGCGCAGTGAGTATTGGCGATCGCGGCGCCCGGTCCCTTGCCGGGGAACTGGAGCTGTCCAAAGGGAAGCGTAATCTTTTCCGACTTGAGCACGATCGTGGAGCTGCGCGTTGCGGCCTGCGCCATAGGATGAAGGAGCAGCACCGCGGCTGAAATCACGACCACCAGGGAAGCAACTGTTGAACGAGACATAGCCTGTGCGCCTCCTCAAGCCGCGCGTACGCGGACGCTTTCGACCACGTTGCGCATGAAACCGCCGGGATTCCAGTTGGGCTGCATCGGCTGCGCCACGCCGTTGGCATTTACGGCCTTCGACATCAGCGTGTACGCGCCGGGATTGACCGGGTCGAAACGCGCCGACCAGCGCCGGAAGCTGTATTTCCCGTGATCTTCGTCCAGGTGAGCCGGATGCCAGGTCTTGCCCGCATCCGCCGAGAACATCACCTTGGCCAGTCCCGTATCGCCGCCGAAGGCAATTCCTCTCACCTCCGTGGACGAACCTGCGCGCACCGCGGCGCCGTCGGTCAGATTGGTGATGAATGAGCGCGGCTCCATCCGGTTGATCGGAACCATCTTTGCGCTCTCGCCGGGCTTTATGTTTGCGCCCGGCGTGTCCGGAATCAGATAGGCCGACTTCATCCAGAAATTGTCGTCGGGATGGTCGAGGACCTCGATGTCGTTGAGCATCTTCACCCAGTACGTTGCGTACCATCCCGGTACGACAAGCCTAAGGGGAAATCCGTTCAGGAACGGGAGCGCCGCGCGGTTCATTCCGTACGCGGCCATCACCTCGCCATCCATGGCATGGTCAACGGAGAGCGATTTCATGAAGTCCGGCGTCGCGGCGACGTTACCCGAATCCATTCCGTTGAAGCGCACCTGCACCGCCCCGGTCTTTATGCCCGCGCGGTTCAGCAGGTCGGCGAGCTTCACGCCCGTCCACAGCGCGTTGCCCATCGCGCCGTTGCCCCATTCGCCGCCGGGGACGCGGGGCTCGAAGAAGCCGCGGCTGTTGCCGGAGCATTGGTTGACCGCCGCGAGTTCGACGGCTTTGAATTCGCGCTGGATTTCGTCGAGCGTCAGTTCCACCGGCTTTTTCACGTGGCCGTGGATGCGCAGGCGGAATTTCGGGACGTCGATATCGGTCGGTATGTGGCCAAGATGCCAGCGTACGTAGAAGGCGTCGTTCGGTGTAAAGACTCCGCGATCGAAAACGCTCATCGGCGTTTCGAGCAGAGGCGGCCAGGAGCGCAGCAGGAGCAGGGGACGCTTTTGCGGGAACCGCGCCAGACGCCGCTCGCCATGCGCAAACGGCATCCGCACCAGTTCCGCGCCGAGGGCGGAAAGACCTCCTGCGCCCGTTGCGTATGCCGCGCCCACGATTGCCCCCAGTTTCTTCAGAAAGCCTCGCCGCGGAAGCCTTGCCGCCGCGTCAGGCGGTTTGAGGTAGGTCATGTTCAGCACCCCATCTCCATATCTCTCGGTCCGGCCTGGTTCGGAACAGCATCGGTTCCGAGACGGTTGCACTCGCCGACCATATCGGCAGCCAGAACCGAATCAAAGCAGACCGAAAACGTTATGTCAGCCAGCGCTTCAAGAATTCAAGCGAATCTTTGAAAGATATGCAAACCGCGCAAGCATGCGCTCAAGCCGGCGCGGACGCGCGGCGGCCGGCGGACTTCCGGTGCGATCTCGTGCTCAGTACGCCCAGTACGGGCCGGTTCCGCCCGGTGAACTCTGTCCGTTGATTGCAACAAACACCGTGCGGCCAAAAAAGAAGGGAAGCCCCCAGTCAAAGGCTCCCGCGAAGTCGGGCAAGGAGCCACCAATGTTTGAGAACGCGCTATTGCTTCCTGCAAAGAGGTTGTTAGCGTTCGCGACCTGGAAATCGACCGTTCCGGTGGTTCCGTCCTGGCCAGCGTTCACCGCCGACAGTGAAAGCGTGCTCGACGGACAATAAAAGCCAGGAGCATTCGAATTGGCGGGACATTGCGCGATCGATGAATCAGGGAAGAAAAACCCGTTCGAACCGCTGTCGATAAAGCTGTTGGGTAACGAGGTCCCTTTGTATGTAGTGGCGAAGTTGCCCGCGGAATCGACTGTATAAACTTTGGCCGAGCCGAGCGCGTTGTTCGATTCAGTCCCTATACCGAAAATCAGGGAACCGTTCACGGAAGGCGCGCCGCTGGGACCGAGCTGGGGCAGGCTTATCAGGACGCCATTGTTATCAACCGGCAGCAGCCACACCGGATTCTGGACCTGCTCCGAGAGCGGTTCGGTGGTCCCGGTACAACTCTGCTGAGTGCACGAGTAGTAGGCTCCGATCGACGAAGAGGTGCTGCATGCCTGGCCGCAATCGTGGCGAAACAATCCGACACCTAGAACGCCGTTGAAGCCGGCCTGCGATGGCGTGGACAGCATGGGTACGCCGTATTGCGTACAGGCAGTAGGCACGGCGTTGAAACTCGAGTCATTGAAGACCTGTACCGGAACGGTTATTGCGCGCTCGCCGGCAAGTTTGACCGCTGCGGTTGCGACAGGCCCCCAGCCCGCAAACGATCCAAAGACGGCGCATTCGCCGATTTTTCCGCTCGACTGTGTTTCCTGCTTAAGGGCAACATTGAGCTTGGACGCGAAAATTCGTAACCCGTAGGAACCCGTGTCGATTAGAATGCCGCCGATAGTCTGGCACGAGGACGTGCCCGGAGCGCATATGGTCACGCTCGTGAATGGGGCGTTGATATAAGCATTGTACGGACCGCTGCTAACCGTAAGCTGCATCTTATTTGCCGACGCCGAAGAAGCACCGGACGAAGTCGAAGAACTCCCGCCGCTTCCTCCTCCGCAACCGGCGAACAGCAGTGCCAGAGAGAAGACAAGTATGGTTATCGGCTTTGGGTTCACTGGATATCGTCCTCAGTTACGCCGGACGGAAACAGAGTTGGCACAAAGGCCCGACCCCAAAGAGCGCGCATATGCCCTCCGGTCTGGACCACCAGGCCGCTATCGGTCCTGAGCGCTGAATAGCGCGCACCCGGACGAAGCCGGTTTTTGGCCGCGGCCGATTTGTAATCGCTGAAATAGGAACCCAGCAGGGTCCGCAGATCGGGCGGTGTCGCGCCGCGCCATGACACCGCAAAAACCAATCCGGCCGGCGAGACGTACTCACGGACTGACAGTCCGGCCGGCGCGGCAATTTCCTTGATGGTGAAATTTCGGCCGGGCGCGGGGACTTCGCGGAGCTGTCCAGCCATCCGCGCGGAGTCCGTTTCAACCGATTGCGCGGGCTGGCCCAGGGAGGCTTGCGCCGGAAAGGGCGCAAACCACCCGGAGATGCGCATCGCCAGAGCCGCCAGAATGACCGAGGCGCAGGTTCGGGCCCAACTTGTGCGCGACGCGAAATTATTCATAAAAACTTCCTGATTTTTGCAAATCCCAGCGTCTTCTAGATTGTGCCAAACTCTTCTGAAAGCCAAATGTAACCAACTTGGCCAGGGACGCGTAGACCCGGCAGCGCAAACGCCCCGGTATTCAATTGCCCTGCCGGCTGTCTCGATCGGATGCGGTGAATCAATCGCCGGTCTCGCCCGTCAGTTTATCCAGGAAGACCGCTTGCGAAGACGCGGTTCGCCGAGGGATGGGGCGCGATGCGGCAAATCGTCGCATGTTCGACCCTCGCGACACTTGTTCTGGTCGCCGCCTGGTGCCCGCAATGCGATGCGGGTGCCGGGCTTGCGCGCAGTCATGGATTCCCGCACGACGATGCCTGGTTCACCTGCGACGGCGGATGCACGACGGTTCTCGGTAACGCGATCGGGCTCGCCCGCAAGAGCATCGTGGTCGAGGGCTATCGCATCGGACCCGAGCCTCTGCTCAGCGCCCTGAGCAAAGCCGAAGCCGCTGGAGTAAGGATCCGGATGATCTCCGAACGCTGCTCAAGCCGATATCCGGGCGTCATGGCCCCAAAGGGGTCGATGGCCGAGCTGCGTGACCCTGACTACGCGCTCGATCGGCCGGAAGTAATCGTGATCGACAACCGGCAGGTGATCAAAGTCTTTTTCGGTCCGGGTTCGGACCATCATCGAAGCGTAACGAGGCTGTTTGTGACCCAGGATCCTGACCTGGCAGCGGCTTACACGGATAGCTCGGGCGCCCTGTAACGGCGAAGAATTGCGGCCAGGGATGCCAGGGCGTCGGACCGGCCGAAATGAACTTTCGACGAAGCATGATCGGAGCACGCGGTTAGCCTCCCCTTGTCGGGTCCAGCCTTGCTCAAAAGACAAGCTTTTCGATTTTGTCGGTCGAAGAGCCTCGAGCCGCTTGCGCAACGGCTTTTTTTTCAAGGAAACTAGAATAATCGAGATTTGGTTTCCTGCTATGGCGCGGTTAGGGAGGATCGCTCTGGCGATTTGGCTTGTGGCGTGTCTGATAACGCTGCAAGCCTGCGCCCAGGTTTCAGCACACTCGCCGGCTTCGGTGCCGGGCGCGGCTTCGCCCGTGAGCGCCGGTCGCGACGAAGCAAACGCCGCGCTCCCCAAGTTGCCGGACGACCCTGCGGGACAAGGCCGCGTGCTCACCGACTATTTGAAGTCCCACAGGCTCCCGCTGGTCGGCGCAAAAGTGGTCGACAGCGGCACTGGGCGGCAGGTTATCCTTTATGGCTTCGTGGCGACCCCGCGCGGCAAGGATAACGCCGAAAAAAAAGTGCGCCGGATTATCAACGACCCCAGCGTGGCGATCGAGAACCGGATAATCGTAAAGCCCGAACTCCTCACCATGAACGCGCCCGAGGGTTCCTCCGGAGCACAGGGTGGCGATAACGACATCCTGTCCCAGGTTGCCAGCCATCAGAGCTATTCCGCCGACGACCAGATTCAGCAGTATCAGCAACAGCAGCAACAATCGAACTGGGAGAGCTGGATCATTCCGCTCCTGATGTTCGCGCCGATGTTCATTCCGTAGTCGGCGTAGTCGATGGTTCTATCGGTTCGCCCGCGTGAGCACGGCGGCCGCACTCGCAGCTCCCGGCCATGAAGACCGAAACGGCCGCGCGACCATACATTGCGCCCCGTCACCGTTGGAGCCGCGCTTCGTAAGAAACAATCTTGCTGGCGCCGCAAAGCTTTATAAGAAAATTGGTCCGATAAGATATGGACCTCGCGAGAGGTGGCGCACACTTTTGAGGTGGTCGCACTTTCGCATTCGGGTGGAGTAAGTGTGTAGGCGGACTTTGAGCGCGCACAAGCGCTGAGTTTCCGGCGAAAAGACATATCTATGAAGCAACGCGGCCAAAAACCTTCGCGAGAGCGAGGTGGAAAATCACCCTGCGACAAGACCCGCACGAAGGCCCGTGGTGACATCGAATCCGCGGCGAAGAAATTGCCGGCTGACGCATCCGCCAAAGCTTCCGCCGCCGCTCAGGAAGCGCCTCCGATCGTCGGCATCGGCGCTTCCGCCGGAGGGCTCGAGGCCTTTACGGAACTTCTGCGTGCGCTCCCGACGAATACCGGGATGGCCTTCGTCCTGGTGCAGCACCTCGAACCGAGGCACGAGAGCATCCTGACCAAGCTCCTCGCCAGGGCCACCGAGATGCCGGTGCAGGAAGTGCGGGAGGGGATGCGCATACAGGCCAACAATGTGTACGTAATCCCCGCGAATGCAGACCTGAGAGTGGTTGATGGGTTGCTCCACGTAGTAGGCCGCAGGGCGCCGGCGGGGCGTCATCTGCCCATCGACTATTTTTTCCAGTCTCTGGCGGAAGCGCGGAAATCACGCGCGATTGGCGTGATCCTGTCGGGCACCGCTTCGGACGGCACGGCAGGGTTGAAGGCGATCAAGGTCGAGGGTGGAATCACCTTTGCCCAGGAGCCGTCCACCGCCAGGTTCGACGGGATGCCGCGCAGCGCGATTGTCGCGGGATGCGTTGATTTCGTCCTGCCGCCGGCGCGCATCGCGGCCGAGCTTGCACGTATCGCGCACCATCCGCTCGTAACAGCGCCGGAGCTGGAAGCGGCTGAGGCGCTGCCGGCGAAGGAGGAGGACTGGACGAAGCTGTTCCGGCTGTTGCAGACCGCATCGGGAGTCGATTTCAGCTTTTACAAGAAATCCACAATCAAGCGTCGGCTCGCCCGGCGCATGGCTCTGCACAAGGTCGAATCGATCGGCGACTACCTGAAATTCCTTGAGGCAAACCGCGGTGAACTGAACGTCCTTTTTCAGGATATCCTGATTCATGTCACGAGCTTTTTCCGGGACTCCGAAGTATTCACCGCGCTGCGGAATAAGATTTTTCCACAGATTCTCGCTGCCCGCGCGCCGACGGAGGCGATACGAATCTGGGCGTCCGGCTGCTCGACCGGCCAGGAAGTCTATTCGATAGCCATCTGCCTGCTCGAGTGCCTGGGCGCGCGCACCTACGGCACGCCGATACAGATTTTCGGCACCGACATCAACGAACCGGCGGTCGAGAAGGCGCGCGCAGCGATCTATTCGGAAGAAGAGATGCAGGAAGTGTCGGCCGAGCGCAAGCGCCGCTTCTTTACGCGAACGAGCGGAGGTTACCAGGTCAATCCAGTTATCCGCGAGCTTTGCGTTTTTGCCCGTCACGACGTGACCAAGGATCCTCCTTTTTCCAAAATCGATCTCATCAGTTGCCGCAACGTTCTCATCTACCTCGAGCCGTTTCTGCAAAAGAAGGTGCTGTTTGCCTTCCAGTATGCCCTGAAACCCAAGGGCGTGCTGATGCTCGGAAAATCGGAAAGCCTCGGCGCGTTCACGGACATGTTCACCATCACGGATCGCAAGAACAAGTTCTTCGTCAGGAGTGCCGGGGCCAGGGAGCCGCTTGAAGCGCTTCAACCCCTGTACGAAAGGCTGGTGCCCCAAGCCAGGCCGTACCTCGAGGCTCCGCCCCGTCTCGACCTCGAGAAGGAGGCGGATCGGATCATATGGGACCGTTATGCGCACGCCGGAATTGTCGTTAACAACGATTTTCAGATCCTCCACTTCCGTGGCGATACCAGTCCATACCTGCGCCCGACGCCGGGTAAGGCCAACTTCAATCTGTCGAAGATGGTGCGTGAGGAGCTTCAGTTTGAATTGAGCGTCGCTGTCAGGGAAGTGCGCAAGACCGGGCGCCGCCTGCGCCGCGAGGGCATCCCTCTGAAGAACGGCCAGCACATGCGCCTGGTGAACATCGAGGTCTTTCCGCTTCCCGTTTCCACCCACACCGGGAAATGCTTTCTAATCCTGTTTGACGAGGCCGGCCCGAGCGGCGGCCAGCCCCTGGCTCCGCCCGAGACCGGCAAGCGCAAGGAAAAGAACGGGACAAGGCCTTTACAGCCGGAGCTCAAGAAGCTGCAAAACGAACTTGACCGGACCCGCCAATACCTCCAGTCCGTGATTCGCGAACACGAATCCACCACCGAGGAGCTGAAGACCGCCAACGAGGAAGCTCTGTCCAGCATGGAAGAGCTTCAAAGCACCAACGAAGAATTGGAAACCGCGAAGGAGGAACTCCAGTCGTCCAACGAGGAACTCGTTACACTCAACGAGCAACTGCAAAGGCGCAACTCCGAGTTGAGCCGTCTTTCTGACGACCTGAGCAACATCATCAGCGGCGTCAATATTCCTATTGTTATTTTGGATGGCAATCGCAACATCCGCCGTTTCAACCTGCCCGCGGAAAAGCTGCTTGGGTTGCTTCCGGGCGACATCGGCCGGCCGCTCTCGAAGCTGCACATCGGTGTTAACATCCCCGACCTGCACGACCTGATATCCAAGGTCGTCGAAGAGGGCAGCGAGATCGGGCGGGAAGTAGAGAGCGCAGATGGCCGTTGGCACTTGCTGCGGCTTCGCCCTTTTCGGTCCGGTGAGAGAATCGAAGGTGTCCTGATGGCGTTCGTGGATGTTGCCGAGCTCAAGCAAAAGCAGGACGCGCTGGACAGGGAGCGCAGCTTTATCTCGGCGGTCCTCAACGCGGCCAAGGATCTGCTGGTCGTGGTCCTTGATCGCGAAGGAAGGATTCTCGAGTTCAATCGGGTATGCGAACAGCTGACCGGCTATTCCGCGGAAGAGGTCAAGGGACGGCAGCCGTGGGAGTTTCTGATTCCTCCGGCGGAAGCGTCCGTGATCGAAAAGATCTTCGGCGAATTGGTGGCCGGAAGCGTAAATCAGGCCGAAAATCACTGGATCACCAAGGACGGCCGTCAACTGCTGATTGGATGGTCGAACAGTCCGGTGACGCGCGACGGCGCCGTCGATGCCATCATCGCCACCGGCATCGACCACACCGAGCGCGCGGAGGCTCGCCAGCGGATACTGGAGGGCGAGGCAACCATCCGCGCACTGCTCGAAACCGCGGCGCAGGCGATCATTTCCATCAACAAACAGGGCCAGATTGTGCTGGCGAATGCGACCACAGAGAAATTGTTCGGTTACAGGCGCGACGAGCTTATCGGCCAGCCGATTGAACAGCTCATTCCCGAGCGCTTCCGCAAGCAGCACTCTGCACGTATGGCGGAATGGTTCTCACGGCCGCGCAACCGTCAGCTTGATGCGGGCCTGGAGCTGACAGGATCGCGCAAGGACGGCACCGAGTTTCCCGTCGATATCAGCCTGAGCTACATCATGACCAGGGGCGAAGTTGTGGCAGTCGGCTTCGTTTCCGACATCACCGACCGCAAGAAAAATGAGCAGGCGCTGCTGGAATATCAGGAGCAGCTTCGACGGCTCACCGGCAGTCTTATCAACATCCAGGAGACCGAGAATCGCGAGTTGGCCCGCGAGCTGCACGACGTTTTCAGCCAGGAGCTTGCGGCTCTGGGTATGGAAGTCTCGAATTTGATGGCCTCCGCCGAGATCAAGGGTACACTTACGAGACGCCTTTCGAGCCTCGGTGGGAAGATTCGGCATCTTGCAGACGAGATGCATCGCGCTTCCCGTCAGCTTCATCCCGCGATTCTGACCGAACTTGGCCTGGAAGCGGCCCTGCGCGAAGAATGCGGCGCGTTTTCCGAACAATCCGGCATCCCGGTAGAATTCACGTGCGAGGGATTGCCCGCTTCGATACCGGAAGAGGCCTCGCTTTGCCTGTACCGGATTGCGCAGGAAGGCCTTCGCAATGTCCGAAAGCACGTCGGTGCAGGCGAAGCACGCGTGCAAATCAAAGGAAAGAGCGATGGCATCAGTCTCCGCATTGAGGACACGGGCGACGGCTTTGACGTCGCCGAAGCCCGGAAGAAGGGCGGCTTGGGCTTCATCAGCATGGAAGAGAGGGTGCGTTTGGTGAACGGCAAGCTCGACGTCCGCTCCAAGCCCGGGGCCGGCACGACGGTTGACGTGTTCGTGCCGCTGAAGAAAGCAGCCGCATGAAACGCTCAACGATTCTGCTCGCGGACGATCACGCGGTCGTTGTCGAAGGCCTGCGCCGAATCCTGGACCGTCCGGAATTCGAGGTCGTCGGCGTGGTTCCCGACGGCCGCGCTTTGTTGCAGGCCGCCGCCCGATTGAAGCCCGACCTGATAGTCAGCGACGTCGCGATGCCTTTGCTCAACGGGATCGACGCGGCCCGGGAAATCCTCGCAAGCAACCGTAAGACCAAGGTCATCTTCCTCACGATGCATCCGGAAGTGGCCTACGCTACGGCGGCGCTCGCTGCTGGAGCGTCGGGCTACGTGCTGAAGAGCGCAGCGGGCGAAGAATTGATCGGCGCCATCCGTGAAGTGCTCAAGGGGCGCACTTACGTTTCGGAAACGATCGCGGAATCGGTCGAACGCGCTCGGGAGATTCGGCCTACGAAGAATCGAAGCGCGATCGACGGCCTGACCATCCGCCAGCGCGAGGTTTTGCAATTGCTCGCCGAGGGGCGTCAGGCCAAGGAGATCGCCGCCGTGCTGCATCTCTCGCCCAAGACTGTTGAGTTTCACAAGTACCGCATCATGGACGCTCTCGGCGTCCGCACGGTCGCGGACCTGGCGCGCTACGCGGTCAAGCACGGAATCGTGACGTAGAACGTCGCACGCAGTTCTAGTCAGTTCTACTCTCTGTTCGCTCAGTTCCACTCTCCGTTACTCAAGGACTAGGAATTTTACCAGTAGAACGTTGCGTCCACGTCGCCTAGTGTGGCAACCGGTTGATTTCTCTAGCGCGGATACCGACGCTCTTTCATGCGCCGTGAACCGCGGCGGTAGGCATGGGCGTAGCCAAGGAAATATCGTACCAGCGCGACCGTAGCCGCTTACGCGACGAGCCTCCCGCGCTTTCCCCGGTCCTCGCGACGATCCTTGGCGAACGCGGGCGGATGCTGCGGCAATGGTGGGAGCTCTACGCCTCGTATTTCGACGGCCAGCGAACCCTCTCGGAACCGGAGTTCAGGGACGTAACTGGCGCGATTCTCGATACGCTTGAAAGCGTCTTGCGCGGGGATACCGAAGGCTTCACGGTCCAGGTGCAGCAACGCTGGCGTACTCTCGCCACACGCGGGGTTCCATTCGCCGAAGCGATGGGGATGGTTCATCTGTTCGAGGAAAGCGCGCTGTCCGTTCTCGGCCAGAGTGCGCGGACAAACACTTCGATTCACAGATTACTGCATCAGTACACGTATCAAGGTCTGCCGCTGATGGCGGAAGTGTATTTGCAGACGGGAATCGCATCGGCTTCCGAGAGACCGCCTATCGAATCGCCGACGACAATCAATGTTTTCCACGGCTTGGTGGGAAGCAGTGCGCCGATGCGCCGCCTGTACGAGCAAATCGAAGCAGTGGGCCGTTCGGGCTCGACGGCTTTTGTCATCGGCGAGACTGGAACGGGCAAGGAACTCGTTGCGCGGGCCATCCACGAATGCGGTCCTCGCCCCGACGCTCCCTTCGTCGCGGTGAATTGCGCGGCGCTTCCCGGACGTCTGATCGAGAGCGAGCTCTTCGGTCACGTGCGCGGCTCGTTCACGGGAGCCGAGGCTGACGCGCCCGGGCTGTTTCGCGCGGCCAACGGGGGCACGCTGTTCCTGGATGAAATTACCGAAATGAGCGTGGAGGCGCAGGCGCGACTCCTGCGTGCGCTCCAGGAACGGACGGTGCGGCCCGTCGGTTCGCTCAAAGAGATGCCCGTCAAGGTGCGGGTAATCGCGTCCACAAACCGTGACCCGCGTGAAGCGATCGACCGTGGCCTGCTGCGCGAGGATTTGTATTACCGGCTCAACGTCGCGTCGATTTACGTACCGGCGCTTCGCGAACGTCGCGATGACATCGAAGCCCTGGTGTGGCACTTCATCGGGATGTTCAACGCGAAGCTCTCACGCGGCGTTCCCATCGTCGGCGTCAGCGTACAGGCGATGGAAGCGATGCGCTCCTATGCATGGCCGGGCAACGTACGCGAGTTGGCAAACGCCACAAATTCGGCGCTTACCTTCGGCAAATCGGAAACAATTAGGCTTGATGACCTGCCCGAAGCGATCTCGGGTGCTCCCATCGAGCCTCCGGCCAAGGTCATGAGCATTCCTGAAGCGGAGCGCCAACTCATCGTTCGAAGCCTGGAGGCAAGCAACGGCAACGTCTCCGCGGCGGCGCGCTCGCTGGGGATTTCACGCAAAAAGTTTTACGCCCGACTCCTGCGCTACGGCATGGCTCACTAAGAGCTCGCGGCGCGGGACTGCCGTGACGCGCCGGCCGCGATGGTCCCGGGGTTCGGACGCCCGCAGCAATTCAGGCAAGCTGCATCCTTTCCATGATTCGGTCGAGCGACTCTTTCACGGCGAGTTCGAGTCCGCCCGGGAAAAAGAGCCTGCTCCCCGCACCGGCCATCTCGACCATGTAACCGACGAGTTCGGTGTTCACCCACACGGTTTCGTTGCCCGGCTCCCGCGTCAGTTCAAGCCACATATGCCCGACTCCTTACGGCTCCAAGCCAACCTTTATTCGTCTCCCGTCCAGAGCCGTTCCACGGGGATATAGGTGTATGCGTTTTTCCGTTCGAACTTGACGGTCGGCACGCTCACGCTTTTGCCGCCGACCGCAAGTCCCCCTATCGCAAGAGTGATAAGCCTTTCTCCGCCGAAGCATCGAAATCTCATCGAGAAGGTGCTCGGCTTGTCGATCGCGACGGTGGCGAGCCGCTTCCCGGATAGCACCTCGCCATTCGGAAGAATCTTGACCGAGACGGGACTTTCGCCGTTCTCAAAAGTGACCTGACGGAAATCCATCGTAATTCCGGATTCACGCGGCACCATCGACATCTCCACGCCAAAGGTCGCATCGCCCGCGTCACCGAAGGTGAGAAGCGGGACCGGGGCAAAGGCGAGACCGCGAGAGTGCACGAACGTGTGGACCGGCTGGGGAGATGCCGCAACGGAGAGGATCGCGGCTGGCAGGGTTATCCGCGCAGTGGAATCTTCAAGGCTCCCTGGCGCATCAACGGAACTTGCTTGGAGCCATTGATAATAGCGGTATTCGGAAAAGCATCCGGATGTGCCCGTCAGGAGCGCCGCAAAGCCTGTCGCAACTATCGCGATACAAAATTTATTCACCCGGTTGGAACCTGGAAATCGAAGCGGCCGCTGCCTGCCAATAGTTCTTCATGCCCGGGCGGGGTTGTGGAGCGCGAGATTCCGTTTGCAGGCGCTCATGCGAAACAAACGACGGCTCCCTGAGCAAGCTAACCGCCATCGATCGTACTGGCAAACGACGCCAATCACGCGCGAACCAGGCCGCGCCGGCGGACGCAACTGCGAGCGCGTGTCGGGAATCGATGCCGCAGGCTACCAATCCGGCGCGATTCGGCATTATGGTACGGCTGACCCGTTCCGCCGAATCGCGGGGCTGTAGGCCCGCGCTTGGGCGGCGCGATAACGTTTTTCGAAAAGCCTTCGGCGGCTGACACGGAGAAGACCCATGATTCGCCTGACCTTTCTGCTTCGGCGCAAACCCAATTTGTCACTCGCGGAATTCCAGCAATACTGGCGCAACAACCACGGGCCGCTCGTCGCCAAACATGCGGCGACGCTCAACATCCTGCGCTATGTCCAGGTTCATACCGTGGAAGATCCGATTAACGAGCAGTTGGCCGGCGCGCGCGGCAAGATGGAACCGCCGTACGACGGCGTCGCCGAACTATGGTGGACCACTCGCGACGCGCTGGTTGCAAGTTTCGGCAGTGCGGCGGGCGAAGCCGCGGGCAGGGAGTTGCTCGAAGACGAAATGAAATTTATCGACCTGCCGAATTCCCCGCTCTGGTTCGCTTATGAATATCCGCAGGTCAATCCGAGCGAGGACATGGTTGCGCGCGAGCACACCCCGCTCGTGAAGCTTTACTTTCCGCTCAGGCATCCCGCCAAGATGAGCCTCGACGAGGCGCAACTCTACTGGCGCACGAATCACGGCCCGACGATCCGCAACGTGTCGACCGCGATGCGTATGCGGCGCTACCTGCAGGTGCATCGTTGCGAGGAACCTCTCGAGCAGCAGTTGCGCGCGAGCCGCGGCACCAAGGCCGCGCCCTATACCGGGCATGCCGAAGCATGGTTCGATCGCGGCGATTTGATGACGGTCGGGAACACGGTCGAGGGAAGACGCGCGATGGAGATCGCGGTCGAAGACGAATCCAGGTTCATCGACTTTCCGAACTCCGCGATATGGATCGGCAAGGAGCGGGTGATGATCGACCGGCGATGAGCCTCGCGCGAGCGCGAATTGGAGCGGCCACGGCGTCGCAGACCGACTGCCCGGAAGCCGGCCTTCGCTTTGCCGAGCGATGACGCGAGCCGCGCCGCCGCGCAGGGCTGTCCCGCAGTCGGGCAAGCGCTATCGCGGTTTGAGCAGGAGACCATGCTCGTGTCAGGATCGGCCGCATGAACTCCGACGGCTCGCACGTGGTTCTGGAAATCGAGGAGCCGGTCGCGCTGATTCGGCTCGACCGTCCTGAGAAGCTGAACGCGTTCACTTTCGGCATGGTCGAGGAGATCCGCCGCGCAGTGGACCGCGCGGCGGCCGACCAGCGTGTTATCGGTATCGTCGTAACCGGAGCCGGGCGCGCGTTCAGCGCCGGGCTCGACGCCGGTGACCTGGCGCGCTCGGCGGCAATCGGCGCACCCGCCGAAGAGCGTTCGGCCGAATCCGAAGACGAGTTGCCCGCTTTGTTCAGCTACCTGCTTCGGATTCCGAAGCCGATCATCGCGGCGGTCAACGGCGTCTCAGCGGGAGGCGGTTTCGTGCTCGCGATGATGTGCGACCTGCGTTTCGCGTCCGAAAACGCGAGCTTCACGACCGCCTTTTCGCGCCGCGGCCTTATCGCGGAGCACGGGACGAGCTGGCTCTTGCCGCGGCTGCTTGGGACGAGCCGGGCGCTCGACCTGCTGTGGAGTTCGCGCCGGATAGACGCCGCGGAAGCCTTTCGAATGGGCCTGGTGGATAGGCTCGTACCCGCCGACAAGCTGCTCGAAGAGGCCCGGGCCTACTTGCGAGCGCTCGCCGCGGAGGTCTCGCCGCGCTCTCTTGCGGTAATCAAGTCCCAGGTGTACCGCCATCTCTCGGCCCCGTTCGAGCCTGCGATACGCGAGACGGACGCGCTGGTGCGCGAGTCGCTCGGCCATCCCGACGCGACCGAGGGTGTGGCCTCGTTCATGGAGCGCCGTCCACCGCGCTTCGAGCGATTCAAGGGAGGGAAATCATGAGCGGGCGGACTTTCGAGACGATTCGTTACGAGAAGTCCGGACCGATAGCGACGCTGCTGCTGAATCGGCCCGAGCGGCTCAATGGAATGACCAACCGGATGCTGCGTGAGACGGGAGAGGCGCTTGCCGCGGCTGCCGAGGATCGAGAGCTGCGCGTGTTAGTGCTGACCGGCGCGGGCCGAGGTTTCTGCCCGGGCGCGGACCTCCAGGTGACGGCGGCTGGAGGCGAGGGCGGTCCCGAGGATCGGCTTCAGGCGCGCGATTTCCGCGTCCCGGTGCTGTTGCACGAGATGCCGGCGGTGACGATAGCCGCCATCAACGGCGCGTGCGCGGGAGCGGGGCTCGGATGGGCGTGCGCGTGCGACCTGCGTTTCGCGGCGCGTTCGGCCCGCTTCAACACCGCGTTTCTGGACGTGGCGGTCGCGGGTGACATGGGCGGCCCGTGGTTTTTGCCGCGAATCGTCGGCGCGGCGCAGGCCCGCGAACTATATATGTTGCCCGGCAAGTTCGACGCGGAGCACGCGCTGCGCATCGGCCTGGTTTCGCGCGTGTTCGACGGCGAGCGCTTTCGTGACGAGGTTCGCGCCATCGTCGAGCGGCTTGCCGAGGCCGCGCCGATTGCGCTGCGCACGATGAAATCGAATTTCGTGGAGGCGGAGCGCATGGACCTCGAGAGCTACATCGCTCTGGAGAGCGAGCGTCACATCAGGATGTTCAGCACCGCCGACACCCGCGAGGCGTTCAGGGCAAAGGTCGAGAAGCGAAAGCCGCGATTCGAGGGACGTTAGCCCAACCGCCCTCTATCCGAAGTGCCCGCGAAGGTTCCCGCGCGTTCCAACCCGGCGCCGCACCGCTGGAAATTGGCGCATCCCGGCGCCGCCTTGTCAACTCGCGGCGAAAGAAAAATGAGCCGTCGCGAATTTCGGGAATTCTTCCGCTCCAGCTAAAGTCTGCTGTCGGGTCAACGGCGCAAGAGCCGTTGCCCAAGGTGTGATGTCAGCCCGGTATGAATCAAGAGCGAGCGTTGAGCGCCGCCATAGCGGCCGAGCCCCCGAAGTCTGTCACAACCCCCTCCTGGCAATGGCCCTGGTGGCGTACGACCTGGAAGCATGCCCCGGTTTTTTTCTGGATCGTCGCGATCCACATAACCGCGGCGGTTGGTCTAATCCTTTTTCCGCTCCCGGGCTGGCGGATTTTCCTGGGCGCGATCGCGCTGGCGTGGATCGGGGGGCTCGGCACCACCATTTGCTATCACCGCGCACTCGCGCATCGCGCGCTCAGGCTTAATTCGTGGGCATCAGCGATATTGACGTTCTTCGCCGTGTTCAACGGTTCCGGCGTGCCGATTAGCTGGGTTGTCAGGCATCGGCTGCATCACGCCTACGCCGACACCATCGAGGACATCTCGAGCCCGGTCTATCACGGCTTCTGGTGGGCGCATCTGCGATGGCTATGGCAGACCGACGCTCCCCCGGTCGAGCGCTTCTGTCGTGATCTGGACCTGCGTGCGTTACGGACCTGGGACTTTCTGGAGGGGCCGATCGTTGGGCTGTCGTTCTTCTTCGGCCTGTATTTCGGCGCGTGCGCCTTCTTCTGGCTGGGTGCTATCCGTCTGGTTTTCGCGCTTCACGCCCAATGCTTCGTCAACAGCATCTGTCATACGGAGCCGGGGATCGTCCCCGGCGAGGATTCCAGCCGCAACGTAGGTTGGCTTTCCGTCATGCACTTCTTCCAGGGCGAGAACTGGCATCGCAACCACCATTCGCGCCCGGGCCTGGCAAGGCTCGGATGGACGTGGCGGCAGCCCGACGTCGGCTATCTGATGATCCGTGTGCTCGAGAAGATCGGGGTTGCGACCGACGTCCGTCACTTAAGGCAGGTCTGAAGGCTTCGCCTTAGGCGGTTGCTCCGCCGAATCATGCCACGAGCGGCGGCGGCTCGGCCTTGCGCCGTGCGGCCGGTTCTTTCGAAAACCCGATCTACTCAAATGGTGTGGATATCCCACGCATTGGGTTAAAGCTCCGTCCCACGTGGTATCGAGTGCAGGCAGGCGGTCGTCGACCGTTGGGTAAGTTTTCCGCATCCTACCGAATGTTTTTTCAGGACAACGAGCCGTTTCGCCGCTCCCGCCCCATGGCACAGGACTTGGATTTTACCTGCCTTCCAAAGACTTACACCGAGACCGGGAGCCCATGTTCACCACCGGGGGAATTGCCTCTTCAAGTTCCACACATCAAGCTGACGTTTTCGAAGGAGCGGGCGCTGAGAAGCAGGCTCGCCACGAGTCGCCGGATTTCCGGCGGGAAAGGCTATACACGATCGCCGGCCTTGCCGTGACGATAGCCGGAGCTGTGATGCTCGGCTTCGACGTCGGACCGGTGCTAGTGGAGCGAATTCGCGAAGGCTACGGATGGCCGATTTTCGAGCAGTCCTCGTTCATCGCGATCGTCTACTTCTTTGTTTACGGCAATCTCGTCTATTTGCTGGCGAGGCTGGGCTATCTGAGCCGGCGCATGGCGCATCGTGAGGCCGAACGAGCTGAGCTCGAAGCGCCGTTCGACCGCGAAAACCCGCCCTCGCTGACCGTCCTGATTCCTTCCTACCGGGAGGAGAAGCGGATCGTGATGCAGACGTTGCTGTCGGCTGCTCTGATGGAGTACCCGCGCCGGCGTATCGTGCTGCTGATCGACGATCCGCCGAACCCTGACAGCCCAGCCGCCGCGCGTCAGCTTGAGGAGACTCGGGCGATACCCGGCGAGATGCGGCTTATGCTGCGCGACGCGGCGCGGCCATTCCGGCTGGCGCTCGACGATTTCGAAAAACGCGACGCGGCCGGCACGGTGCAGCCTCACGCCGAGGCGCGGCGGCTCGCCACGCTTTACCGCCATGCGGCTCAGTGGCTCGAGACCAGGGCCGAGTCGCTGGCTGGCGGTGACCACACCGACGCGCTCTGCGCCGAGAGGGTTCTGCGCGAACCAGCGCGCGCACTCAGGGCGCGGGCGCGGGATTTCGAGGCCGACGCGGCGCGCTCGGGCTCGCCGGAGATTTCCACGCGGGCGATTCGTCACGAATATCGGCGGCTGGCCTCGCTCTTCGACGTCGAACTCACCAGTTTCGAACGCAAGCGCTACGTCAATCTTTCCCACGCGCCGAACAAAGCGATGAACCTGAACAGTTACATCGCTTTGATGGGCCGGAGCCTGCGCAAGACGACGCGCGCCGACGGGCTGCACCTGGAGGATTGCGAGCCGGCCGATGCGGACTTGCTCGTCCCTGACAGCGATTACATCATCACGCTCGACGCCGACAGCCTGCTGCTCGGCGATTACGCGCTCAAGCTGGTCCACGTGATGGAGCAGACGGGGAACGAGCGGGTCGCGGTCGTCCAGACACCGTACAGCGCGGTGCCGGGCACGCCGGTTCTGCTTGAACGCGTCGCGGGCGCGACCACCGACCTGCAGCACGTCATCCATCAGGGCACGACGCAGTTCAGCGCGACCTATTGGGTTGGCGCCAACGCGCTTTTGAGAAAGCGGGCGCTCGACGATATCCGCGAGACGTTCGAGGAGCGCGGTTTCCCGATAATCAGGTACATCCAGGATCGGACGGTAATCGAGGACACCGAGTCCACCGTTGACCTGATTGCGAAGGGCTGGACGCTTTACAACTATCCGGAGCGGCTGGCCTACAGCGCGACGCCGCCCGACTTCGGCGCGCTCGTGATCCAGCGGCGGCGATGGGCGAACGGCGGACTGCTCATTCTGCCCAAGCTGTTGCGCTACATGTTCACGGGCCCGAGGCGGGCTGCGCGTCTCGCCGAAGGGTTCCTTCGCGTCCACTATCTCACCTCGCTCGCGGTGCTCAGTGTCGGGATGCTCGTCCTGCTGGCGTTCCCGTTCGACGGCGCGATGCGGAGCCAGTGGCTTGCGGTGTTGACGATTCCCTACCTCCTGCTCAACGGGCGCGACCTCGTGATGAACGGCTACCAGTGGAGCGACCTGCCGCGCGTTTACGCCCTCAACCTGCTTCTGGTCCCGATAAACCTCGGAGGCGTGGCCAAGTCGCTTCATCAGGCGGTGACCGGACGCAACACTCCGTTTGGCCGCACGCCGAAGGTCCCTGGACGCACGGCGGCGCCACGCCTGTACATCGCGTCAACGCTCGCGATGCTGGCTTACTGCGCATGCTTTGGCGCCTCAGACCTCGCGAACTCGCGATGGGTCCACGGGGGCTTGATGATGCTGATGGCGGGCTTTCTGTGGTACGCGTTGCGCTACCTGATCGGGCTGCGCGAGGCGGCGGAAGACCTGGGGCTCGTCCGCGTGCGCGAGGCGGCGCAAAGCGTGCTTCAGGGCCTGGAAGAGCGGATGCCGATTTTTGGTGCGTCCTTCTGGCGTGGACCCGAACTGCGGGAACTGGTCGGACCCAACGGAATCATGATGGGCGCGGAGATCGCCTCGGTTTGCGAACCTGTCGCCGAGTCTGTGGCGCGCACCCGCACCGAGCCGGTGTCCGGGCCTTTGGCCCAAGCGGACGCGGGCACAACTGTTCAAATTCAGCCGGGCACATAGCGAAAGATTCTGAACCGCCGGAGACCCCGGATTGAAGGAGCGCGACGCACCCATCGGCGCATCGCGCTCCGCTCCTTACTCCGTGTCGGCAGACGGGCAAGGCGCCTCTTGACTGTGTAGCAGAAATATACAATTTGTAGATTCAAGAACGCAGGCGTGTTGCCAGGGGCTCTTGGGGCCATCTCCCTTGGCGGCAACTCCTTGGCGCTTTTGTAAGGAGGTGTCGGTCCATGATGGCTCAACAATTCACGGGAGCGGAAGGCCGAAAACAGCTCTGGGACGAGTTCCGAGGGGACGCGGAGCTAATCACGAGGCATCGGATTACGCACCAGGAGATCGAACTGCTGCGTAGCATGGTGCTGGTCGGGAAATTCACCGAAAAACGCGACCTTCTTGCGGCGCTCCGAAAGCTGAGGCACGGCGGCTGTCACTGAACGCGCGCCGCGCCGAGACGACGATCCATTCGGCGCCGGAGCGCAACGGGGCCCGGCGTCGAATGGATGGCCGCTCAAGCCTATCCGGATTCATGATCATCGCTCGGGCGGGAGAGGGAAGCGTCTCGTTGGAGACGGGGGTTGCCGCTTGTTTGCGCGCCGGAGGATAATCGCGCGGTGCCTGGGAGGCAGGGAATGCTTGGTTACGAAATCGTATTCGGCATGTTCCTCCCGGTCCTCCTGCTGTCGGCAATTCTTGGCGGCTTGCTCGGCGCGGCGGTGACGGTCGGGTATTTCGAGGTAAGGCGCCTATGGTCCGGGCCGCTTGAGCGGCACCACGTGCGCGCGATGGCCGCGCGCGGCTCGGTGATAGGCGCCTGTATCGCAATGGTTGCCGCGATAGTCCTGGTCGGATTCAACTTCGCGCTTCATTTCTTCTAGCTGGATTCGCCGTTCGGATGGCACGGCCGCCCCGCGCGGCGTCAGGCGTTATCGGCCGGCTCCACGCCCAGGATCTGTTCGATTCCGCTAAGCGGGATCCGGAGCCATTGCGGACGGTTATTTAGTTCGTAACCCACTTCATAAACCGCTTTTTCCATCTGGAAGGCGTTGATGAGCACGCGAAGCTCCTCGCGGTCCCTGGGCACGAAGGGCGCCTGATCCGCCACCGCGAGATACTCTTTCATGAAAGCCCACGACGACCAGGTCTGCCAGAGCCTGGCCCATTGCGACATCTTCTTGAAATCCACCGCCGCGAGAGTACCCGCCTCGCGCTGCTCGAGCAGCGCCACGCAAGCGGCGTAATGGAACGAGCGAAGCATCCCGGCCACGTCGCGCAGCGCCGAGCGCTTGCGTCTTCGGTCGGCCAGGGAGCGCGCCGGTTCGCCTTCGAAGTCGATAATCACGAAATCATTGCCGGTGTTGAGGAGCTGTCCGAGATGCAGATCGCCGTGGCATCGCATCCGCACCGCGCTTACCCGCGTCTTGAGAAGCGCCTCGAAGCATGCGGAAATCCGCGCCCGGTGTCCGAGAAGCTTCTGGGCCTGCTCGCGCACTTCGGCGGGCAGTGTCGCGAGGCGGCCCGCGAGCTGCCTGAAGACGTGTCCTTCCAGGTTGCGCATCGATTGATACGTCGAACGCTGGTAGAGGCTCGAATACGGCTCGGGTGCAAAGTTCGGATCTTCTTTTTCCGAA
>JAJYMR010000068.1 GCA_021786815.1 Deltaproteobacteria bacterium | reverse complement strand
GAATGTGACCAAGGCGCTCGACGAACGCGACACGAAATTCGGCGATTACCGCACCGCTGAGCGAGAGAAGAAGTAACGGCGCAACGGACCCTCGCTCAGGCTGCGCTCCAAGCCCGGCTACTCTATCGGCGGACGCTCCGCGCGCCAGGGCCGCGCTTCCTCGAATGCGGCGGCGAGCGAGATTATCGTTGCTTCGTCGGCTGGCCTTCCAACGATCTGAAGTCCGAGGGGCAGTCCGCTTGTCGTGAATCCCATCGGAACGGAAATCGCCGGCTGGCCGGTCGCGTTGAACGGGAAACAGAACGCGGTCCACGTGTAGATTTCGTAAACCCGCCTGCCGAGCCTGTCGATGACCCACGGCTCGGCCGAGGGCATCGTGCCGAGCTTCACGGCGGGGCGCGTGAGCGTCGGCGTCAGCAGCGCGTCGTATCGATGAAGCGCCTGGACCAGTTCGCGCGCCGCATTCTGCATCGCGGTCAGCGCCTGGAGATATTGCGCGGCGGTTATCTTCTGGCCGTCCTGCCACGGCGCCCGCGCGACCGGATCCATCTTTTCGGGCTCGGCGATCCGGTTGGAGGAGATTCCCGCCACGACCACGACTCCGTAGGATTCGAGCATTTTCGTAAGGTCGATATCCACGCGCTCGACCTCATGCCCCATCGCGCGAAACTCCCGGCACGCCGAATCGAAAGCCTGAAGAGTTTCCTCCTCGACCGATGCGAGCGGCGTCTCGCGGAGCGCCGCGAGGCGAAGCCGCCCCGGCCGTTCCTCGACCGCTTTTACGAACAGCCGTGGCGGGGGCGCAGCCCAATACGGATCGCCAACCACCGGACCTGCAATCGCGTCAAGCATCAGCGCCGCGTCGCGCACCGAGCGCGCCATCGGTCCCATCACGGAGCATCCGCCCCATCCCTCGGCGTGCGACGGCGCGTAGGTTATCCGCCCGCGCGACGTCTTGACGCCCACGATGCCGCAGCACGAGGCCGGGATGCGAATCGAGCCGCCGCCGTCGCTGCCGAGATGCAGCAGGCCGAGCCCGGCGCTGGCGGCGGCCGCCGCGCCGCCGCTGCTGCCGCCCGCAGTGCGTTCGAGGTTCCAGGGATTTCGCGCGGTCGGACAGAACCCACCTTCGGTGGTCGGCCGCGTGCCGAACTCGGGCGTCGAGGTTTTGCCGAGCATCGTCCCGCCCGCGTTTCCAAGGCGAACGACCACTTCCGCGTCGGCCGGGGGAATGAAATCGGCGTAATTGGCCGAGCCGAAAGTCGTGCGCACCCCCGCAGTCCACGTGAGATCCTTGATTGTGTAAGGGATCCCGTAAAGCGCCATCGCGTCCGCCTGCTCGCGTGAAAGCTCCTCCAGCCGCTTTGCCTCGGCAAGCGCGCGCTCGGCGGTGACGGTAACGAACGCACCGAGGCGCGGATTGAGCTTTTCGATGCGCGCGAGGAAAAATTCCGCTACCTCGCGAGGCCGAACCTCGCGCTTTCGCAGAAGCTCGCGCAGTTCGAACGCTTCCATGTACGGGTCGAGCATCGGTTGGACCTCCGTCCGATTCGGCACGCGCTTCGTCGCGCGAAACCAGCGAGAAAGCGCGCGCCAGATTGATTAGCATGGAATAGGGCGTCGATGGCAAAGGTCCGGCCGGGTGCCGGAGCGCTGGCGCGTCATGCTAGACTTGGTGCGCAAGCAGAGCAGGGCGATGGCGGACGAATCTCAACTGGTACTTGAACTTGCGCGCCTCGTCGAGCGCGTCGCGGCGATCGCGCGTACCGGGCTTGCCTTCAAACCCGATGGCTACGACGCCGAACGTTACGAGGAACTGCTCAAGGAAGCCTCGCGGCTTGGCGCCCTGCTCTCAGGCGCGGGTGACGCGGGAGCCGAGGAACTCAGGCGGCGATGGCGCGAATCGGTGGGCCCTGGCTACGACGGTTACGTTACCGCCGGGGTCGGAGTCGGCGCGATTGTCTTCAACCGGCGCCACGAGGTCCTGATGATGAAGCGGCCGAACGGGCGATGGTGGTATCCGACCGGATTCTGCGACGTTGGAATCTCGCCGGCCGAGAACGCGGCCAAGGAAGTGCGCGAGGAACTTGGACTGGTCGTGCGTCCGGTGCGCCTGATGGCAGTGATCGACAGCCTTAAGGCGGGCTCCGCCGCGCGGCATATCTACTCGATGCTGTTCGAGTGCGAGGTCGAGGGCGGCGAACTCAGGCCGAATCCGCTCGAGGCGGTCGAGGCCGCGTTCCATCCGCTTGCGAGCCTGCCGCAACCCCTGCACGGCGTGGACCGCAAGTGGATTTCCATCGCGCGCGAGTTCCGCTTCGAGGGGCGGACCGAGCCCTACTTCGATCCGCTCTGAAACGCTGTGCGGCTACACCGGCGAGGAGCGGCGCGCCACCTGCGCCGCGATCGCGAACATCGCCGCGGCAAAGACAACCGATACCGCGGCCGACCATCGAAAGCTCGTCAGCGAGCAGAAGCTCTGTGCCTGGCCGAAGTACAGCGCCTTTCTCAGCGCCGACATCCCGTAGCTGAGCGGATTCAGCCGCATCGGCCATTCAAGCCACGCCGGAACGCCGGTCTGCGGAAAAAACGCCCCGGAAAGCAGCCAGACCGGAATCAGGATCATGTTCACGATCACGTGAAAGCCCTGCGTCGACTCCATCCGCCACGCGATGACGAGTCCGATGCTCGTCAGCGCAAACGCGATAATCGCCATCATCGCGCCCGACAGCAGCACCGCGGCGACGCTCAGATGGATTCCCGCAAACGGCGCGAGGACGAGGAACACCAGTCCCTGGATGAGCGCGAGGGTCGTTCCGCCGAGCGCCTGCCCCATCACGACCGTCCGGCGCGAGACCGGCGCAACCAGCACGCCCTGCAGAAAGCCCTCGCGCCGATCCTCGATCGTCGAGACCGTTCCGAAAATCGCGGTGAACAGGAGCACGAGCATGATAACGCCGGGATAGAAATATTCGACGTAATTCATCCCCCCCGGCATCCCGCTTGGCCGAAACGACGCGGTCAGTCCCGCGCCGAGCACCAGCCAGAACAGGAGCGGTTGAAGCAGCGCTCCGGTCACCCGGCTTCGCTGGCGGATGAAGCGGACGATCTCGCGCCACCATAGCGTGCCCGCCTGAAGTATCGCGTCGCTCATGACGGTTCCCCGGGTTCGGAGGTGAAAAACCGATGGCCCGTCAGGTGGACGAACACGTCTTCGAGCGTCGGCTTGCCGAACGAGACGGAATCCACTTCGGAGCCGAACGTCTCGACCACCTCTCGCACCAGTTCATGGCCGCGCGGGCGCTCGATGCGAAGCGTGCCGTCGACCAGCGTGCTCGCAAGCTTCAACTGATGCATTAACTTTCGCTGCAGGAGCTCCGGCTCTCGCGCGCGGATGACGACCACGTCGCCCCCGACTTCGGCCTTGAGCTCGCCGGGCGCGGCCATCGCGACCATCCGGCCCTGGCTCAGGATCGCGATTCGATCGCATCGCTCGGCCTCTTCCATATGATGGGTCGTCAGCACGATCGTGACGCCGTCGCTCTCGCGCAGGTGATGCAGATAGTCGAAGAACTCGCGCCGCGCGACCGGGTCGAGCCCGGTGCTGGGTTCGTCAAGCAACAGGAGCCGGGGCTCGTGAAGCAGCGCCTTTGCCAGTTCCACGCGTCGCCTAAGCCCGCCCGAGAGCGTTTCGACCAGGTCGCCGGCGCGGGCCGCGAGCCCGAGCCGCTCGAGCATCGCGGCCGACCGCTCGCGCAGCTTTCGCCCGTGAATTCCGTAAAGGCGGCCGTGATGCGCAAGGTTCTCGGCGACGGTCAGCTTCCCGTCAATGCTTGGATACTGGAACACAACGCCCATCCGGCGCCGTATCGCGAGGGTTCCCGCGCGGAAATCCTCGCCGAGCGCGCGCACCTCGCCTGATTGGAGCGGGACGAGAGTGGAAAGCAGGCGAAACAGCGTGGTCTTGCCGCCGCCATTGGGACCGAGGAAACCGAAGATTTCTCCGCACGCGACGGCGAAGCTCACGTCGGCAAGCGCCCGGCGCTCACCGCCGTAGGCGAAGCTCAATCCATGCGCTTCCAGCGCGACGGTCCTCGCCCGTGGCTCGGTTTCGCGCGATGCGGCATTCGAAACGGAAGAAAGGATACTCATCTGGAGTGGGTACATTATTGCCCTGCGAGTGCGCAGGGGCAACGCCGCAGCCGCGCTCCACGCCGCGCGCTTCAGGGACCGCTTAGACCCGCCGCGGGCTCGCCGTTGCTCTCAGGCAGGCCCATCCGCGCGAGATCGTAGCCGTCCTCAAAAGCGTGGGCGCGCTGGCGGCCGGAACCGTGACTGTCGCTGACGCCGAAGAAGTCGTCGCCGACCAGCCGGTAGTACGACGCCAGATCCTCGGCGTCGAAGCGGATATGCAACTGCCAGAGCGTGTATCCCGCGAAGCGGTCGGCCTGCAGCTCGCGCTGCTCGAGCGGAACCCCGGCGCGCTCGGGGCTCAGGTCGTGATGGACAAGGTGGCCGAGTTCGTGCGCGAAGATCGCGTAGAGCATCGGCTTAACCTCCTCCGGATTGCGGATTCCCATCCACTTGCGGGTGAGAAAGCTCAGGAACTTGCGATTGTAAAAGATGCATCCGCCGCCGCGTGCGTGCGGTCCGGTCTCGGCGAGCGACTCGTAGATCCGCGCGTGCGTTCCCCATACGGAGTTCAGAGTCGCCATGATCTTCCTGTACGGCTGAGCGGCCGGACGCGCGCGCTCACCGCAGGCAATAACGATTGCGCGGCTGTTGGCGCCGGCGCTCGACGGCGGGGAAGAAGAATCGTTCTCGACGCCCCCGGAGGACGGGAGATTCTGGTGCCCGACCACGATCCAGTCGTCATTGGGCCCTGTCGCATGCGCTGAAACGGGCGCGAGCGCGGCAGCCAAGGCCAGCGCAACAACCAACTGCGCGATCAGCGCACCCAGTGTCCGTTCTCGCCCGTACCTCATCCCACAAAGCCCGCATCAGACGCGGCTAGTGTGGCGTCTCACAAATACGCTTCCGACGGAGATCTGTGGAATGAGATTCTTCGCTTCGCTCAGAATGACAGAAACGGGCATTTTTTCTTGTCATTCTGAGCGAAGGCTGCCGGAGCGAAGAATCTCAAGCCATTGACGGCCGTCTCAAGTTATTTGCGGGACAGGACCCTAGCATCCGTTGGTCACAGCTCGTTTCAAGCCATCACGGCAAACCAAGAGTACCGGTTATGACGTGCTCCACGCCAGCGCATCGGTGCTTGACCGGAAAGCCTGGAAATGGCGTGCGGGCAAGGTGGAGCATCTGAATCCGAGTGCATGGAGGGGCGAAAAATGTTCCTTTTGGGAGCAGCTTTGGTGAGCCTCTTTGGAACATCCAACCACCAGCGCGAAAACAATAAGTCCAAATGCCAGCAATTAGTCATTCTGGTCATCGTTCTCCCCAACAATGGCTTCCTTCTTGCGATGAATCCATGGCAGCGTGCTGGTTTCCGGCGCGTTCGATGATGTGCACGAATTCGAGCGGCGGTTGCCGTCGGAATGCCGGCGTGAAAGTCCTCGGTTTTCACGATTCGGCGCGCTCGGTGCCAACGCGCGCAGACCCTTCTCATCTGGATGCACGTCGAACCTCAAACATGTGCGCTGATACAGCGACGAGGGAGATAGTCAATGGCTTCATCCCCAGACGCGGCGGCGTATCGTGCGTACACGCCACGGCCGTTCAAGCGCGAAGACCGTAACAAAACCACGATCGTTTACGGCGGGTTGCACTGGCGCGCCGAACGCGTGATCCAGGGCGCGCTCGAGAATCTCGGCTACCGCGCGCAGCCTCTGCCCGCCGCGACCAGGCAGGACCTGCTCACCGGCCGCGAACTTGCCGACATCGGA
>JAJYMR010000049.1 GCA_021786815.1 Deltaproteobacteria bacterium | reverse complement strand
CTCGCCGCGGGCCCTCACGTGGCCCGCCATGCGGATCGCGCCGCCGAACAGCAGCAGCTTCTCGGTCAGCGTCGTCTTGCCTGCGTCGGGATGGGAGATAATTGCAAACGTTCGCCGACGCGCCCAGGAGGGAGCCTTATCGTCTCGGCGTTTTCCTGCGGGGACGGCAATTTCCAATAACGTTGGCATTTCTTCTCAAATGAATTGACGCGCTTGCGCGGCGATCATCCTTCGGGTTTCTTGAGGACGCACGCTCACGCCAGGGGCGTCGCGCGAACGTAGCTCAGACAACCTTCTTCAATAGATGTTGGGTGCACATCCGCCGATCGGACCGGCGGCGGTGCCATGGCGTCCCCATTGTTCAGCGGTCACCATGGCGGCGGGCGCTTCGATAGAACCTTACGAAGGCCGAGCAGCAGTTAGAACCTAGCAAATCGATTCAGGCTTTTGTAGCTCTTTTGACGCTATTCGACACCGGAACCCCAGATCGGCTCTAACCGCCGGGGCGCGATGCGCAACGAATGCAGGTCGCTATTATCGACTATCAGGCGCCGACGCTCGGGCCTCGGCGAGGGAAGCTGTTCGTTTCAAGCGTGGTCAAGTGGATGGTGCCCCGGCCGGGAGTCGAACCCGGACTTGAGGTTCCGGAGACCTCCGTGATGTCCTTTTCACTACCGGGGCATAGGAATCGAAGGACAGATGGCAAAGCTATATCACGCCTTCGGCTCGAACAAGCGCATAGGAATTGTCACGGCGTTCGCGCTCTAGGCCTGTTTTGCCTGGCGGGCCTGGGCCTTGAGCATCTCGTTGTGCCGGCGTTCGGCCTCGGGGCGGGCGACGCGGAGGACATCGAGCATCTCGTCATGGATGAGTCCGTTGCTCACCAGGATTTCGCCCGCGCCGAGATCGAGCGGAGTGCCGTCCATGTTGGTGACGCGTCCGCCCGCCTCCTGCACGATTAGCGAGCCCGCCGCGACGTCCCACGCCTTGAGCCCGAACTCCCAGAATCCGTCCAACCGGCCGCACGCGACGTTGCCGAGGTCGAGCGCCGCGGAGCCGGTGCGCCGGATGCCCTGCGTGCGCATCATGAACTCCTCCCAGAAGCACAGGTAAAAGCGCCGGCGTTCGCGCCGGTCGTAGGGAAAGCCGGTGCCGACCAGAGCGCTCGAGAGCGTCGCCGTCCTGCTCACCCTTATCCGCTTGCCGTTAAGGAATGCGCCCTTGCCGCGGCACGCGACGAAGCATTCCTTGTGCAACGCGTCGAAGACGACGCCGAACTCGACGCGGCCCTTGTACTCGTAGGCTATCGAAACGCAAAACGCGGGAAAGGCGTGGGCGTAGTTCGTTGTTCCGTCGAGCGGATCGATAATCCATCGATGCGCGCTCGTGTGATTGCTCGGACCGCTTTCCTCGGCCAGGATCGCATGGGTCGGGAATGCGCGCTGGATGATGTCGATTACCGCCGCTTCGGACTCGTTGTCCGCTTCGGTTACGAGATCGATCTCGCTCGTCTTGCGCGAGACATGAATCCGGCTCAGGCGCTGCAGATGGATACGACCCGCCGCGCGAGCGGCTCGTATCGCCACCTGCTCGATGTCGTTTTTCACGGTCAGCGAAGATATGCGAGCGGGCCGGGTTTATCCAGCATCGGGGACGGCGCGCCTCATCGAGGCGGAAAATTTTCGCGCGCCGTACGCGTCGGATCCTGTCCGGCGAGCGCCGCGCGTCACCATCGCGGCGTCTCCGCGAGGCTGATTCCGAGCGAGCACTTGCCGATAAGCTCGCGCGCGCGCGCGTTGGAGAGCGGATGGTTCACGCCCGCGCGCACGTCGCGGTAATAGCGCTCCATCGGGAACTTTTTCATGATTCCGTGCGCGCCGACCGCCTCCATGCAGTAGTCAACCGCGCGAACCGCGTTGTTGGTCGCGGCGTATTTCGCGGTCACCACGCGCGCGAGGCCCGCTTCGCCCTTGAACCCCTCGCGATTGGCGAGGTACTCGTTCGCAATTCCGAGATAGAGCGCGCGCGACTGCGCGAGCAGCGCCTCGGCCTCGGCGACGGCGAACTGGATTCCGGGCAGGTACTTGATCGGGCGGGGCAGGGTGAGCGGCTTGTAGCGGCCGGTGAACTCGCGCGTGAACTTGAGCGCCGCGAGCGCGATCCCGGTATAGACCGCCGCGACCGACACGCTGAACCACGTGAACAGCGATATCGCGTTTTCGTCGACCGGACCGACCGGCCGCGCATCCGCCATCGCCAACGCCGGCACCCGAACGTCCTTGATCACGAGGTCGTGGCTTGCCGTCGCCCGCATCCCCATCGCGTTCCACGTCTCGACCAGTTCGAGGCCTGGAGTTCCGCGCGGGATGACGAAGGTTGCGGAGCGCAGCGGCGTTTCGCCCTCGATCGTCGCCATCACCATGAACAGATCGATTACGGGCGAGAGGCTGGTGAACGTCTTGCGCCCGTTGAGCACGTAAAATTCACCGTCGCGCCGCGCTTTGGTCGCAAAATATCCCCAGTCGCCGCCGGTTTCCGGCTCGCTGATTCCGCCGCCCAGAATTTGCCTGCCGCGCCCTATCGTCTCGAAGAAAAGCCGTTCTTCCGGGGTTCCGGCCGCGCGCTCCACCATGCTGCCGAGGCCGAACAGATGCATGTTGATCGCGATCGCCGTCGCGCCGCATCCCTGGGCGAGCTGTTCCTGGCAGAGCGCGTAATCGACCAGGTTCGCGCCGAGCCCGCCGTGCTCCTCCGGGATGACCAGCGCGGTGTAGCCGGTTTCCTTCATCCGCTGGACGTTTTCCACCGGGAAGGTGTTGTTGAGGTCGTGTTCGGCGGCCCGAGTTGCGAAGTCGGCGGCCAGTTCCGCCGCGAGCGCCACCAGCGTTTCTCGGCTCTGAGGCATCGTTAAGTCGCTCCCACCCTATCCGCGCGCGGGTACGCCGGGCGCGCCCGTCACGTCAATTCCGTTCGCAAGGCAATCATTATCGCGCCGCGGGCAAAGCGCCGCGCGCTATTTTGCAGCGGCGTCGTCCGCCGCAGGCGAAGCCGCTTCCTGCGCGAGCAGGCGCCGCGCGTACGGCATAATCGTGGAAAACAGATCGACGCGCGAGTCCAGCGTCTTTCCAAGCCCGCTCAAAAGCCCCATCACGCGCGTAACCAGTAGCACGTCGGCGGGCACTTCAACCACCGGATTTTCGCGTATCGAGCGATGAAGGCGCTCGGAGAACTCCTGCACGAACTCGCGCGTGGCGTACGCCTTGCCGTGTCTTATCGCGCTTCCAAGAAAAGCCTCGGACAGCGTAAGCAGCGTGTCGGGCGAGCCGCTTCGCGTGCGAAAGCCAAGCTCCTCGAAGGCGCGCACGATTCCGTCGCGGTCGTTGACGAGGATCGCGAGCGTGAGCCGCACCAGGCCGTCGCGAAAGGTCGGCGGAAAATCCTTGGCCAGGCCGAAGTCGAGAAAAACCAGCGTCGGGCCGGGTTTCACAAAGATGTTTCCCGGGTGCGGGTCGGCGTGAAAAAACCCGTCGCGCAAGACCTGCTCGCAAAAGACTTCCGTCAGCCTCTGTGCGACGGCGCGCCGGTCGATTCCCGCCCGCTCCAGCGCCTCGACGTCGGAAATCTTGATCCCGTCCACCAGTTCCATCGTGAGCACGCGCCGGGTCGTGTACTCGCGATAAACCTCGGGCACGATCACGGTCGGGTCCGCGGCGAAATTGCGGCGCATGGTCTCCGCGTTCGTGGCTTCGTGCTCGAAGTCGAGTTCCATCGGGACGTACTTGAGCGCCTCGCGCACGATGATGCGGAAGTCGAAGTCGGGCTCGACGAAGGCGAGAGCGCGGAGCACGAAGGTCAGGTTCTTCAGGTCGAGGCTGACGATTTCCTCGATCCGCGGATACTGAACCTTGACGGCGCACGCCCGCCCGTCGCGAAGGCGCGCGCGATGCACCTGGGCGAGCGAGGCCGAGGCGAGCGGCTCTTCGTCGAACTCGCAGAAGACGGCTTCGAGCGGGCGCTTTAACTCGCGCTCGATCTGGCCGCGGATAACCGGGAACGGGCGCGCGGGAACGCGATCGTGCAGCCCCGAGAGCGTGTTCACCCATTCGTCGGGCAACAGGTCGGCGCGGGTCGCGATGAACTGCGAGGCCTTGATGAGCAGGCCTTCGAGCCTGACCGCGGTGCGATAGAGCGCGCGCGCCGAACGAAGGTCCTGGCGGCGATAGCGCTCGGCGGTTTTGGGGCTCGCGGTCGCGCGGTCCCAGAGCTGAATCGTCTTGTAGCCAGTGTAGACGCGCGCGGCCAGTGCCGCGACGGCCCAGAAACGGCGGACGCGCTCAAGAGCGCCGGGGCTCCCACCTGCGGGGGGAAAAGCGGGAACGGCGGAGTCGGGCTTGCTCGAATTCATCTCGGATCGAAACCGAAAGGCTGATGCGTGGAATTCTAACGAACCCGGGACCTGCGGAGAACAGAGCGAACGCGCCGCGCGCGAAATCCGTCCTTGACTGGTCGGTGGCGCGAGGATAGCCTCTGTCGCCGCACTATCGGGGGACGCACGATCACAATGAAGACGACGGGCCGCGACGACAAGCGCTGAAACCAGTTCGATACGTGGCTCGAAAAAGCCTCGGGAGCTTTGGAGCCCCGGGGCTTTTTCTTTGACCCAAGGCGCATACCGACATGATGCCCGAGAGAAAAGCCGCGACGTCCGCGATGACCGTGCGCGAAGTCATGCGCCGCTACTATACTGTCCAGCTCGCCTATTCGCTCGCGGGCGGATTCCTGTTCGGCGTCTATCCGATATTCCTGCACTCGCGCGGGCTTGACCAGTTCCAGATAAACAGCGTGCTTGCGACCTATTTCGTCGTGCTGTTCCTGACCGATGTGCCCACGGGAGCCTTTGCCGACGCGCTCGGACGGCGCACCTCGTTCGTGCTCGGAACCGGGATTCGCGTGGCTGCGTTCCTCACCTATTTTTTCGCCCATAGCTACTGGGTCTTCCTGGTCGCCGAAAGCATCGACGGAATCGGCACGACCTTCGCCAACGGCGCCGTTGATGCGTGGGGCGTGGACGCGCTCGACCGCGCGGGGCACGCGGGCGTGAAGGACAAGATCTTCTCGCGTATCACGCAGCTCATGAATTCGGGCTTCATGGTGTCGGCGATAGTCGGCGCCTACGTCGCCAACGTCGATATCGCCTGGCCGTGGCTGTGCGGCGCGGTGGGTTATCTCGTTGCGGCGTTTATCGGGATGGCGATGATGACCGGCGAAAGCGAGCGCGAGACCGAGATCGACCTCGCGGTGCTGCCGGGCCAGATCATCACGCGCGTCGGCGAGGGCCTTGGCGAGGGATTCTCGAGCCGCACGGTGATGTGGCTAAGTATGGCTGGCGCGGTGACGCTCGGAGCGTGGGCTCCGTACTGGCTCGAATGGCCGATTCTGTTCGAGCGCAGCTACGGGGTGGGCGTGTGGATTATCGGTTGGATTTATTGCCTGCTCACGCTCGCACGGATCGCCGGTGCGGAGATGGTGTCGCGGATGCGCCCGGATGAAACCTCGCGCGCGGGACGGCTCGTGGCGCTGGTAGCCGTGGCGAGCGTCTGCCTCGCCGTGGCCGGCGTGCTCAGCAACCGTCCGAACCCCGCGCTTGCGGTTCTGTTCGTGATGAATCTCTGCACTGGGGCGATACAGCCGCTCGCGCAGAGCTGGTTCAATGAGCAGGTGAGCGCGGGCCGGAGGGCCACGATGCTTTCGTTTTCGAGCACGCTCGGCACGATGGGCGGCTCGATGGGCCTCTTGTTCGGCGGGTACGTGGCCGACACCGCCGGGCTTGCGGTGGCGTGGCAGGTCGCCGGTGCGCTCTCGATGGTCGCGGCGCCGTGCTACTGGATGCTGCGACGGGAAGGGCCGCGCGCGGTTGCGGCCACG
>JAJYMR010000102.1 GCA_021786815.1 Deltaproteobacteria bacterium | reverse complement strand
GCAAGCCATGAGCGAAGACGAGCGGCTTTTGATGTGTCCCGGGAACCTGCGCGAGGGAATGAAGCTCGGACCGCTCTTTTACGTCGTGATGCCCGAGCAGGTCGAAGCGTTCGCGCGCGCAACCGCCAACGCAAACCCGCTTTACGCGTCGCCTTCGGAGCGAGTCGCGCCACCCACGATGCGCCTTCAGGATTACGCGCTTCTTATCGCGGCGCATTTCCGCGGCGGCTCGGGCGGGGTTCACGCGAAGCATCGAAGCGAATTTTACGAGCCGATGAGAGTCGGACAGACGGTCAGAACCGACGGCAGAATCACGCGTACGTGGAGCAAGCGCGGGAAGTTCTACTTCGAACTCGAATACGAATCGCGCGACGCGCAGACCGAGCAGTTGCTCGTTCGCCAGGCGATAACCGCGGTGCTGCTGCATGAAGGAGCGATGCAATGAACGCGTCGGCGACCCATCTCGACGTTGGCCGCGAGTTCGTCGGCGAGCCGTATCCGCTCGACGAGGCCGAGGCCCACGCCTACGTGGCGGCGCTCGAGCGTCCCGCGCAGCGCCATCCCCGCCCGAGCATCCACGGCGACATCGAAGCCGCGCGCAAGGCCGGCTTTCGGGCGCCGATTGCGGCGGGCGAGCAGAGTTACGCGTTGGTCGCGAATTTTCTCGTCGATCTTTTCGGCATCGCGTTCCTGCGCGGCGGAAAGCTGGAGGCGGTCTTCGTCAAGCCGGTCTTTTACGGTCAGCGCCTGACCGTGCACGCTCGCGTTTCGGCGCGCACCGAGTCGGCCGCGGAACTGGAAGTGTGGGTCGAGAACGAGGACAGGGAGCGCATGCTGTCCGGAAAAGCGACGGTCCCCATCGCTGCGCATCGGCCGCCCTCCTGATTCGTCAAGCACGAGGCCGGCAAAGCCAACGCGGTGTTTCATTCGCGATGCGGCGAGAGCCAGATGCGCTCGAAACGCATCGGGCGCATCGGGTTGAGCACGAGTCCGTGCACCCACGGCTGGCGAATCACGTAACTGACAGGATGAAACAGGAACACCCACGGCGCGTCGGCGACCACGATTTTCTCAGCTTCGTCGTAAAGTTCGTAGCGCCTTTTGAGATCGGTCATCGGAGCCGCTTCGGCGAGAAGCTCATCGACGCGCGGATTCGAGTAGAACGAATCGTTGTTGCCGCCCCATTGCTCCCTTGAGAGCAGCACGCCGAGAAAGTTTTCCGGATCGGGAAAGTCCGCTTCCCATCCCGAAAGAAACAGTTCCACATTGCGCGGCTGCCGAATCGCTTCAAGCAGCGGTCCCCATGCGACAGGCTTCAAGTCCAGATGGATTCCGACGAGTTCGAGGTCCTGCTGAATCGACTCGGCGAGGATCACCGTGGTCGGATCCGCGCGAAGCCACAGCGTGGGATGGAAATCGGGGCCGATTTTCGCCTCTTCGAGAAGACGGCGCGCGCGAGCGGGATCGTAAGCGTAGCCGCGAAGGTTGGGATCGTAGCCGGGCAGATTCGGCGGGAGAACCCCGTGCGCGACCACGCCGCGTCCGTTCAATATCGCGATCAGCTTTTCCTTGTCGATTGCGTAATTGAGGGCGCGGCGCACACGCACGTCGTCGAACGGCGCCATCTGGCAGTTCATCCCGAGATACATCGTGCTGACCGTGGTCTGCCTGAGCGTGAGACGCCTAAGCCGTGGCGTCTTCATCACGTAGGGAAATTCCGCGGGCGGAATTCCACCCAGGATATCGATCTGCCCGGCCTCGAACTTGAGCCATCCGAGTTCCTGGCTTACGCCGATTTGATCGACGACCGCGTCAACGCGCGGAACTCCCTTGATGAAGTAGTAGGGGTTCTTCACCAGCACGATTCGTTCGCCGCCGAGCCATTGCTTGAGCATGAACGGTCCGCTGCCCACGACGTGACGCGAGAAATCGCTGCCCCATCGTTTCACCACCTCGCGCGGCACGGCCGCCGCAAACGGCATCGCGAGCTTGTGTGCGAACAGCGGGTCGGGCGCGGCCAGATGGAAGACGATCGTGTACGTATCGGGAATCACGATTCCGCCCACATGGCGCGTTCGCCCCGCGATATAGTCGGCGGCGCCGGCGATTGAACGGAAATATTCGATTCCCTTGGAGCGGGTCGCGGGATTCAGCACGCGTTCGATTTCGTAGCGGAAGTCATCCGCGACAACCGGGCGGCCGTTGCTGAAGCGCGCGTCCCTGCGCAGATGAAAGGTGAAAACCGTCGCGTCGGGCGACGATTCCCATGAAAGCGCGATGTCGGGATGAAGTTCGATATCGGCGTCGCCGTAACGCACCAGCGTATCGAAGATTTCCTGCTCGAACGTCCACGAAAGCGTGTCGTAGCCGGCCGCCGGATCGAGCGTCGGAACGTCGTCCGCGTCGGCCAGATGAAGCACGCTTGCGCCTTTCGGCAGGTCAAGGCCGTCGCGCCCGCGGCTGCATCCCGAGACGGCGAACGCAATCGCGACCGCGGCCAGCATCGATGTGGCGAGGAGGGCGGCGCTTTGTCGCGCGAGCTTGGGCCGAGCGCAGGTCACGCCGAGCGCCTCCGCAGCACGCCGTAGCCGAGCAGGTTGAACGCCAGCACTGCGTAGAAAATCGCGAGCCCCGGAAACGTCGCGAGCCACGGCGCGACGCGGAAATACATCGTTGCCCCCTCGATCATCCTGCCCCAGCTTGGAGTCGGCGGTGGAACGCCGAGTCCGAGGAAGCTCAGCGACGCGTCAAGAAGCAGCGTGCCCGAGGTTCCCAGCGCCGCCATCACTATTATTATCGGCATCACGTTGGGCAGCACGTGGCGCACGATAAGCCTCGCTGGCGAGGCTCCGAGCGCTCGCGCGCCGAGCACGAAATCGCGCTGCGCCATCGAAAGTGCCTCCGCGCGCACGACGCGCGCAATCCCCGTCCACGAGACGATGCCGATGACGAGCAGAATGCTCAGCAGGCTCGGCCGCAGCACCGACACGAACGCCATCGCGAGCAGCAGTCCCGGCAGCGTCAGCATCACGTCCGTGAACCGCATCAGCACGAAGTCCACCTTGCCGCCGAAGAATCCCGCCGCAAGCCCGATCGCGACGCCGATCGTCATCGTTATCGCCATCGCGGCCACGCCCACCGTGAGCGAAATCCGCGCGCCGTATATCACGCGCGAGAGCACGTCGCGGCCAAGCTCGTCGGTGCCCATCGGAAACGCCCACGACGGCGGTGCGGGATTGCCGAAGGTAGGAGCGACCGCACGAATCGGATTATGCGGCGCGAGCCACGGCGCCAGTATCGCGACCACTACGAGGCTTGCGACCATCGCGCCGCCGACCAGTTCCATCGTGCCGGCGCGCCGTTTCATCCCATTTCCTCCAGCCGGATTCGCGGGTCGAGCCAGAGGTAGAGAAGATCGACGAGCAGATTCGCGACGACGATCAGGAACGCGGCGAACAGAACGGTGCCCATGATGAGCGGGATGTCGAGATTGAAGACCGCCTCGAACGCGAGCCGCCCGATTCCCGGCCAGTCGAAGACGGTCTCCGTCAGCACCACCCCGGAGAGCATCGAGGCGAGGTCGAGTCCCGCGAGCGTCACCAGCGGCAGCATCGCGTTTGCCATCGCGTGCTTCATCATCACGCGCGCGTTCGAGAGCCCCTTGCCGCGCGCGGTGCGGATGTAATCCTGGTCGAGCGCCTGCGAAAGATTGGTGTGCAGCACGCGTGAGTAATAGCCGGCGGCGCCGAGCGCGAGCGTTACGGTCGGGAGGATCAGGCTCTCGAAGCCGCTGTATCCGCCGAGTGGAAAAGTTCTGCTCATCGCCGCGACGGCGATAAGCAGCATCGTGCCCAGCCAGAAAATGGGCATCGAGGCCATCGCGAGCGAGGCTACGAGCAGCGCGTTGTCCAGCGCGCGCCCGCGCCACGCGGCCGCAACCAGGCCCATCGCAATTCCGAGCACGAGCGCAACCGCCATCGCGCAGAGCGCCAATATCGCGGTTGCGGGAAATCGCGAGACGATAAGATGCGTCACGCTTTCGCGCCGAATATAGGAACGGCCGAGGTCGCCATGCACTGCGCGGTCGAGGTAATGCGCGTACTGGACGTACACGGGCTGATCGAGGCCGAGTTGATGACGGATCATCGCGAGCGTCCGCGGGTCGGCCTTCGCGCCCGCCATCGCAACCGCGGGATCGGCGGGAATGAGGAACGCAATCGAGAACGTAATCAGCGAGGTGCCGAGCAGGACTGCGGCGCCGAACAGGACGCGGCGGGCGAGATAGACGAGCATCGCCGGCGCGCTCCCTCAGCTTTCGAGCACGCCGCGAGCGCGAAGTTCACGGCGAAGCCTGAGAAGCGCGCGTTCGCGATGGCGCGCGACGGCGGGTTCCGTCGAGTCGGATTCGAGCGCGAGCCGTTCCTCCGCTCTTAGCACTGCGAGCAGTTGTTCCATCGCGCCGAGCAGGCTTCGCTCCTCCGCGCCTGCCTGCCCCGCGGCTTTCAGGGCATGGTAGTGCGCGAGAAAAGCTTCGAGGGATGAATAGGCCGGTTGCTTCACGATCCCGAGTCTAGCCCGCGCTTGCGCCAAGCGGCGATATCGCAAGCCCGATCAGATATCCCACGACGGCAGCGCCGATTGCGATCGTCACGAAGCGCACGCCGCACCGCCACCTCTGTTCGCTGTGCGCGAGCCATCCCTGGAAGTATCCCACCGTGAAGAGCGCAAGCGCAGTGGTTGCGAGAGCGGCCGCAAGTCCGGCGTCCTTCGACGGGATCAGGAAAAACGGCACCAGTGGAACGAGCGCCCCAACCACGAACGCGACACCCATCACGAGCCCGTCGAGCGCGGCGTTGCCCATCGCCCCGCCGCCGTATCCGTACATCTTTTGCTCCGCCGTGCTGAGAAGCGCGCGCGGCGACTCGCTCAGCAGCTTGACCACGCGATAGGCCGCCTCGCGCCCGAGACCCTCCTTGGCAAGCTCCCGCAACAAGCCCTCCTGCACGATATAGGGACGCTCCTGCGCCTGCTCACGGGTGCGCTCGATCTCACCCTGCAGAACTTCGGCTTCGGCGCGAGTGCCGAGGTACGCGCCGGCCGCCATCGAGAGCGCGCCTGCGGCGCTGGAGGCGAGCGCGGCAAGGATCACCTGCTTGCGGTCGGAAACCGCGCCGCTCAGCCCGAAAAGAACGCCCGCGGTTGTGAGCACGCCGTCCTGCATCCCGAAGACCAGCTCGCGGATGCTCGAGAGCCGCTCGAAGAGTCTTTTTTGTTCCGAGGGTTCGACGGGAGGCAAGGCTGTTTAGAACTTCAGCTTGTCCGGCCCGAACGCGACGCCGGGTTCCCAGTCGGCCGGGCACAGATGTTCAGTGCGAATCGCGCGCACCACGCGCAGGGTCTCGGCGATACTGCGGCCGACGTTGAACGGGCTCGCAAGCGCGTAGGCGACGACGCGCTTCTGGTCGAGAACAAAGGTAGCCCTGAGCGCGACATGTTCTTTTTCATCAAGCACGCCGAAAGCCCGGGCGAGTTTTCCGCCCTCGTCGGCAAGTAGCGGATAGCCGATACCCCCAAGTTCTTCGGCCCATCGGAGGTGGCTTTCCACACTGTCCAGGCTTGCGCCCAGAACCGCAGTCTGCTCGGCCTTGAAGTCGGCAAGCGCGTGATCGAAGCCGGTCACCTCGGTCGGGCACACGAATGAAAAGTCATGGGGATAGAAAAACAGCACGACGAGGTCGGTCCTGATATCGCCGAGTCTCGTTCTGCCTGCACGTCGTGCGGATGCGGACGCAAGGTCGAAATCGGGAGCCGGATCGCCTGGTTTGAGCATGGTCTCCTGGACGCGGCGGCTTCCGATACCCTACTGAATCTCGTAGGTCAGAGAAACGGTCGCCGTGACCGTGATCTGGCCCGCTTCGACCGCGCTCCGCCGCGCCACGC
>JAJYMR010000066.1 GCA_021786815.1 Deltaproteobacteria bacterium | reverse complement strand
CGAAGGGCGGAGCCGAAAAGCTGGTATCACAGCAGCAACGTCACCGTGAAACCTTGGATGAGATCAAACCGATGAGCTAAAACCAAGCCCTAAACTCTCCACCCAAACGGGGCAGCTCCAGAACTGGCAGGCTCTCGCCGATCCCCTACCGTTTTTTGTGGGCTCCGGCCTCGCCGAGTCGGAGTGCGGGGGCGGTGCCGGGACTACGTGCAAGATTACAGTCGCGCCGCCATCCGGCACTCAGCCGGGCGACGTGCTTTTGGTTTCAATAGACATGGGCCAGACCTCGTCGTCGGTCCCAACGTTGCCTTCGGGCTGGACGCTGCTCGGAGCATCCAACCTGTCCGGAGCGCAGCAGATCACATCGCAAAAATGCGGAATGGCGATAAGCTCTTGGCTCGCGGCACATGTATACGGCTTGAACGGGGCCGAACCCTCCTCATATTCATTCACGCATTACGACAAGGGCGCCTGCGATAGCTGCACGGGTGCATGCTACAACGCCGAAATTGGCGCTTTTGCGGTCGCATATCGGGGAGCAAGTTCGAACCTTAGCGGCTACACGGCCTACGGGTTTACCCAAGATGCGAATCTGAGCACGTTTTCTACGAGTGCGGTTTCGCCGCCCGGAGAGAGCCAGTTGCTGACCGTCTTTTTCGGTCCGGGCCCCGAACCAGAGAGCTCGGAAAACACGGACGTTACGTTCTCAGTACCAGCGGGAGCGCCCGCGCTGTCCCCTGAAACGCCTCTATCGAACACGCCGGCCTATTTGGCTGCGGACGCTGGGGTTCCACCGGGGAGCAGTCAGTCATTTGGTCCCTACTCGACGAGCGTGAACACGAACTGTTCGAACTTGGCTAGCTGCCTATGGTTCGCGTGGCAGGTCGCGGTCCCCGAATAGGAACGCACGCAGCGGAGCGGGATCGGCGAGCCGCTTGCCGCGCCAGGCTCACCGTCCGCACGGGCTACGGCGTCCCTTGATGTTCGGTGCGGAGCCACCTGACGCGCGTCGGCTAATCGCGTTAGAGCAATCCCCCTGCGGGGCAGTCGCGTTGCCGCACAGAACGTAGGCTCGACCCGCCGGGGAAATCGCTCGCTTAATTCGTCCGCTCCCATACCCAACGGCTCGCCCCGCGCTGGGCCATTACCGTAGGGACTGAGGCGCCAACCGCTCGCGGTTCGGGTCGCGTCCTGACGGTTCGTCGGCTTTCCTTGCTTCGCCTCGGCTGTTAGTAACACGCAGATAGTCCCTAAGCTTGGGCGCTCAATATCACGCGACGCGAGGAATGATGAGGAACCGAAACTTCGTCCGTTTTCTGCTCGTCACAGTTGTTGCCGCTGTGCTCGCTTGCGCGCCTGCGATGGCCGCGCAGGCGCCGCACGCGATGGTCGTCTCGGAAAGCGCTCAGGCCACACAGGCGGGACTGGAAATTCTGAAAAAAGGCGGCAATGCGGTCGACGCGGCGGCCGCAGTGGCGCTTGCGCTCGGAGTCACCAACGCGGGTTCGTGCGGGCTTGGCGGCGGCGGCTTCATGCTCATCTACATGGCGCGTCAGGGACAATTCTTCGCGCTCGACTTCCGCGAGACTGCGCCAAAGGCGGCAACCGCGGACATGTACATCCGAAACGGCCATCCCAACGAGAGGCTTGCAGTGGTCGGACCGCTCGCGGTGGGCGTCCCCGGCCAGGTTGCCGGAATCCGGGACGCCCTCAAACGGTTCGGCACGATGACGTTTCAGCAGGTCGCGGCTCCCGCGATAAAACTTGCCCGCGACGGATTCCCGATAACCTCTCTTCTCGCGGGTGAGATAGCGCACAACCGCAATTACATCGCCGCCGAGCCTGAGTTCGCGAAAGTTTTTCTCCGCCCGGACGGCTCTGCGCCGCCTGCCGACACCGTCATCCGGCAGCCGGAACTGGCAAGGACGCTCGAGCGGCTCGGCAACCGGCCGGCCGAGAACTTCTACCACGGAGAGATTGCCAGGGAGATCGCTTCGTATATCAAGAGCCAGGGCGGTATCATCACGACCGACGATCTCTCCGATTACCGCGCCGTGTGGCGTGAGCCGCTTCATCGCGCGTTCCAGGGAAACGAGGTGTACGTGATGCCGCCGCCGTCCTCGGGCGGCGTGCTGTTGGAGATGCTCGGGATGCTCGAGCCGGGCCATCTGCCCGGACTCGGGCTCAACTCACCGCCCTATCTCGCGAGACTGGCCGAGGTCATGCGCCAGGGCTTCATCGATCGCGCCCTCTATGCGGACCCGGCCTTCGTTCACGTTCCGCTCCAGGTGCTGCTCTCGCCAAAGCATATCGACGAGGCGCGCCGGCGCGCGCTCCATCACAACACCCTTGCTCCGAGGATTGCACCGGCGCATGACCATGGCACCTCGAACTTTTGCGTGGTGGACAAGGACGGCAACGTGGTCGCGCTCACGACGACCATCAACACCGCCTTCGGCGCCAAGATGATGGTGCCGAAGCTCGGAGTGGTTCTTAACGACGAGATGGACGATTTCGCCGTCGCGCCGAACGTGCCGAACGTGTACCGGCTGCAGGGCGCGAAGGCCAATGAGATCGCGCCCGGCAAACGCCCGCTTTCGAGCATGACGCCGATAATCGTCGTCAGCCACGGACGGCCGATAATGACGACCGGCGGCTCGGGCGGCCCCACGATTCTCACCGGCGTCCTGCAAGTGACGCTCAACATCCTGGATTTTCACCTCGGACCCGAGCAAGCGGTGACCACCCCGCGCATCCATGAGCAGGCTTCGCCCGACATCATATTCGCGGAAGCCGCGATACCCGAGCCGACCCGCCGGGCGCTGAGCGAGATGGGCTATAAGCTCAAGGTTGTGCCGCATCTCGGCGCGGTCAACGCGATCACGATAGAGGCCGGCAACCTGCACGGCGCGTTCGACCCTCGAAAAGGCGGCGGCGTTGCGGGATACTAAAGGCAGGCGACGCCGGACATAAGCCCACGCCCTCGCAGAGCGTCGAGGCTGGCCATAACCGGCATCGGCCGGAGTAGCATCATGGTCAGGGTTGGTAACGTAGTCATTGGTTCCATCTTCATGGGAACGGGTGGTTACTGGATTCTCTTCAACCGCCCGATTGCAATCAGGGCGGTCGATTCCCAGCAAGCGCTCCAAATACCTGCGAGCCGCAGGAAGGTGCTTGTGAACCGGCTCATTTGCGGCCTCGGAGGGCTCGTGTTCATGGCGCTCGGCGTGATGGCCGTCGTCGGAACCCTCAACCTGCTCTAACGGCGCACGCACGTTTCACCGCCGCCACTGTGCGGCTAGACTGGGCGGGTGCTGTCACGATCGTTATCCACCGCGCCCGGTCAAGATTCGGGCTCCGAGCGCGCGCCTTCGCGATGGCTTGCGGAGGACACGTTTGCGGCGGCTTGTGTATTCGCGCTCGGGCTCGTGGTCTTCTTCTTCCATCTGGGAAGTTACGGACTATGGGAGCCCGATGAGGCGCGTTACGCGGAGATAGGGCGCGAGATGCTCGCGCTCAGGGATTTTATTGTCCCGCATCTGAACTACGTTCCCTACGTCGAGAAACCGCCGCTCCTGTACTGGCTGACGGCGCTTTCCTACACGATTCTGGGCGTGAACGAATTCGCGGCGCGGCTGATACCCGCGCTTTCGGCGCTCGCCACGGTCGTCGCGACCTGGTTCTTTGCGCGGCGCGTTTTCGATCGCCGCCGCGCGCTTCTGGCCGCGGCTATCCTCACGACGGCGCCGGTCTTCGCCGTGATGGCCCAAGTGCTGACCACCGACATGCTGCTGACGGCGCTGATAGCCGCGGCGCTCTATGCGCTCTTCATGCATTACATGGACGGGGGATGGTGGTGCTGGGTTGCGTATCTTGCGATGGCGGCGGCGACGCTGACCAAGGGGCCGGTCGGGATGGCGCTGCCGGTCGCCTCAATGGCGGTGTTCCTGTGGTGGCAGGGCGAGCTTCGCGGCGCGATACGGCGGTTTCACGCGATAGCGGGCTTCGCGCTGATGGTCGCGCTCGCGGCACCTTGGTTTGTCGCGATAAGTCTCAGGGAACCCGGTTATATCGATTTCTATTTCGTCGGCGAGTATTTCAAGCGCGTCTTCGTGCCCTCGTACAGCCACGCCGAGCCGTTCTACTACTACGTTCCGGTGGTGCTCGGAGGCCTGCTTCCGTGGTCGGTGATGGTCCCGTTCCTGACCTGGCGCGGGATGAGCCCGAATCCGGCGCGGCGCTATTGCGTAGCGTCGGCGGCGACGATCTTCGGGCTTTTTTCGCTCGCTAGCGCAAAACTGATTCCCTACGTTATGCCGGCGTTCCCACCGCTTGCGATCCTCATCGCCGACGGTGTCGCCTCATGCGCGTGGCCGGATATGGAGTCCGCGAACCGGCTTAAAGGGCCGGATTGCAGGATCCTGCTCGAAACGGGCCCGCTCATAAGCCTGGCAGGCGTCGGTATGCTCACCGCGGCGATTCTTGCTCCGCTGTTTCGAAGCCCGTATCCGATGGCGGTGCGGCCGGCGCTTTACGGAATCGGTGCAGTTCTTCTCGCGGGCGGCGCGGCGATAACCGCGTCCTTCCTCACGCGAAAATCGGGCCTCGGGCTGACATTGATGGTCGTAACGCTGGCGGCCGGATTTGCCGCCGGCACTTACGGGCGGCTGGAGGCGGAACCGCTTCGCTCGTACGCGCAGTTGGGCCGTGACGTTGAGCGCCGCGCGCCCGACGCAAGAATCATCTGCTATCGTCGCTACGTGCAGTCGATTCCCTTTTACACGCGCCGGCGCGTGCTCCTGGTCGGCCCCAAAACCGAGCTCGATTTCGGCGCGCATCATTCAAAGGACGCCAGCCGCTACTTCTTCAAGACCGACGCCGAGATGCTGCGGCTATGGTCGCTCCCGCGGCCGACCGTCTTGATTATCGACGCGCCCGACCTCGCCCGGTTGAAACCGAAACTCGGCGCTTTCACCCTGATCGGCTCCGAACACGACAAGCTCGCTATCCTGAATCGCGATGAACGACTCGCCGGCAACTGAGAGCCACGGACCGATGGCCTCGCCGCCATCGCCGCGCCCGACGCATCCTTACCGCTCATTTCTGCTCCGGGCGGGAGCCGGCGTTGCGATAATTGCCTTCCTGATACGCCATTTCGACGCGCGCCCGGCGCTCCGCGTGCTTGCGCATGAGCATCTGAGCTTCTTCATCGCGACCTTCGTCCTTTACGTCGCCGGGCAGGTGATGTCGGCGTACAGGTGGCAGTTGCTGGCGGGAATCCTGGGCCTTAGAACGCGCTTCAGGGAACTCCTTGCCTACTATTTCGTCGGGATGTTCACGAACCTGTTCGTGCCGGGGTTGGTCGGCGGCGACGCGGCGCGAGCCTTCTATCTTGGCCGCCACCACCATCGGATGCCCGAGGCGATCGCCTGCACGGTTGCGGACCGCGGCTACGGGCTCGCGGCGCTGTTCTGGCTCGCCGCCGCAAGCGCGATTGTTTTCAACGACGGCGTATTTCCGCCAAGCGTTATCCGCCCGACCGTCGCTGTTGGCGTCGTGGTCCTGGCGGGATACCTCGCTTCGCCGATAATCGGCCGCCTGACGCACTTCGGGCCCAGGTTCATGCGCCGCGCGGTGGGTCTGGTAGCGCCCTACCTGCACAACCCGTCGTGGGGGCTTCCCGCGATCGGACTGTCGGTGATCCTCCAAGTGTCGCTCGCGGTATGTCAGTACCTGCTGGCGCTCGGGCTCGGGCTCAAGATGCCGCTCGCGCTGTTCATGCTCGTGGTTCCGATCGCCAACGTGCTCACAAGCCTGCCGATTACGCTCAACGGACTCGGCGTGCGCGAGACCACCTATCTGATGCTGTTCGGGATGGCGGGAGTGAGCCGCGCCGACGCGATCGCGCTCGGACTGCTGTGGTTCCTGGCGACGATGCTCGG
>JAJYMR010000080.1 GCA_021786815.1 Deltaproteobacteria bacterium | reverse complement strand
TCGCAGGAACGTATTCGGTCCGGCAGAATCAGATTGAACTCAAAGGAGCTCTCAAGGCTGACGATTCGCTCGGTTTGGGTGGGCCAATCCCGCTGCAGCTCGCGCTGGACAAGCCCTTCTCCAAGAATCCCAATTTCACGGCGCAGGCTGGGCCGCTCGAGGTCGAGCCCGCGTCGCTTGCCAGTGCGATGGGCAAGGCCGCGCCCGCCGCAACGGGCGGTGCGGAAATCAGTTCCGTGACGCTGGCGCTCGCGCTCGCGCCGGTGCGCAGCGCGGTTGCCGGATGTCCCAACGCGGCCTGCGAGACTCATCGCGCGCTCCAAGCGATAATCAGGGGCGCGGTCGCCTCGATGACGATCGCGAGCGCCCGTCTGCAAAGCCAGAGGCCGGGTCTTGGCACGCTCGAACTCAACGCACCGATGAACGTGACGCTGCGCGACGGCGTCGCGCAACTGTCCGGCCTGAACGCGCGCGCTGGCGCCGTCACGCTCAAGAACGGCGAATTCAACGCAGACCTGCGCCACGCCTTGAGCTCGTCCGGACCGTCCGTCAGCTACTCGGCGCGATTATTTTCGGCTCTTGATCTCGGGCGGCTCGATTTGCAGAGCCGGATGCCGCCTCGGGCGCTCAAGATGGTGCCGCACAAGGGCGTTGCCTACACACACGTGAGCATTGACGGGACGCTCGCGAACGACGGTGCCGGGTTCAAACCGCAAAAGCTCGAAATGCACCTTCGCCAGGGCTTTGTGCAACTGCGCGATCGCGGTCAACACGAAACAATACTGTTCGGCGGCGACGGGTCGCTTGCGGGTGGCAATCTGATCTGTGCGGTACACGCGTCGCTGCAGGGCGGCGGAACGGTTTTGCTCAACGCGCGTTACGCGCTCGCGCGGCGGGCGGCCAGGGCGCGGCTTGAAATCAGCGCGCTGGATTTGCGGCGATGGACCGGCGCGGTGATGCGCGCCGACGCAGTCAGCGGATTGACCATCGCAGGCGAGGCGAACGGGAGCGCCGCGCTTGAGTGGTCGCCCACGCTCGCGCAGCCCCGCGTGTCGGGGCGTATCGCGCTCAAGGCGCTGACTGTGGGTTCGCGCTTCACGAAGTCGCCCGTCTTCATCCCAGTCGTTCGTATTCTGGCCAGCAACACGGGCGTGCGGATACGGCTGGAGCATGCACAGGTCGGCGCGGGCAACTTCAGCCTGCATGGCTCGGTTGCGAATTTCGCCGCGCCGAAGATAGACATCGCCGTCAACGGGCAGGGCTTTGACTTCGACGTGCTCCGCACCGGCACCGGTGCGTCTGCGTCGGGCGGCCGGCAGAAAGCGCTTGCCGCGCGCGTCCCCGCCCGTCGGGTGACACTTCACGCCACGGTCAGGTTCAAGCGCGTATTCGTCCATCATGCCGAGCTGCGCGATTTCGCCTGCGATATTCAGGGGCGTGGCAGCCGATGGGAAGTCACCGACCTGTCGGCGCATGCGATGCAGGGAGCACTCAAGATGCGCGCGGCGTGGGACGCGCGGACTGGCCGGGTCTACGTCACGGCCGACGTTTACCGGATGAACGTGGAGCGCTTGCTTGCGCGGCTTTCGCCTTCCAGCCCGCCGCAGGTATCGGGCCTGCTTAGCGCCAGGCTGAACGCGGGACTGGCACTCGCCGGCGGCAGCCAGCCGAAGCCGCTGTGCGGCGATTCGGAGATTGTCATGACCGACGGCTCGCTTGGAAGAGTCCAGGTGCTTTCCGAAATCGTGCAACTGGTCAGTGTCGCGAGCTGGCTTCGTTTCAACGCGCCGGACCTCGACGCCGGGATGCCTTACGACCGGATTACGGTTCGAACGATCCTGAAGCCACACGCGCTCGACATCAGCCATCTTCAACTTTCCAGCGACCTGCTGGGTGTCGCCGGGCACGGCAAAGTCACGCTGCCCAGCCGCGTTCTGGACCTGCACATGCAGGCGCTGCCGCTGGCCTCGGTGCGCTGGATACTGAGCCACCTGCCGCTTGCCGGCGCGCGCTTCGGCAAAGCGCTCAACCGGATGTTCGCCGTGCGAATCCGGGTCACCGGAGCGGCCAACTCGCCCAATGTTTCGCCGGAGCTGTTCAGGAATCCGCTCGAGGCGCTCACCGACATCGTAGAGCTGCCGCTCGACTTTGTGCCTGACTCCGACCTGCCCAACGACGTGTTGTTCAAACCGCCGCACAAGCTGAGCTATCGGAAGAACTGCTCGCCATATCAATGGTGACGTCGAAATGACGGCGAAGGGCGCGACATTTGCCTCACGGTTTCAGGCTGGCGTATGGTTGAAAGAAACGCGCGGTCGGAAACGGAAATTCCCGCTGGATGCTTTTCGGGGCGTCCGCCTTCGAATCAGTCAACGGGAGTTTTCCGCGCCGCCTTCAGGAAGACGCCGTTGTTGAGGCTGTTTGCGCACATGCCTGAGGCCGACCCAATCGGTTTTCACTTTGCTTCAGCCCGGCACATCGTCAATTCCCGCCGGGAGTCGCCCGGAGACGTGGTGACGACCGACTACACCAGGCGTATCACCGGGCGCCACGCCCCACGCGCAATAACGCGGTCGTGGCTGAGGTCACGCTCCGCGCCACGTATACGTATCGGCGCAGGCAGCATACTCGCACTCCCGGTCATCCTTGCGTTTGCCCTGACGTTGACGCTCGCCAGATGCGCTACGGCGCTGGCCGAAGTCGCCACGCCTTTGGGCTCCGTTAAAGGCGCAATCGACAAGACCGTGGAGATTCTCCACGACGACCAAACGCCGCTTGAGCAACGCAGGCGCGAACTGCGCGAACTGGCACAGCGCAATCTCGACCTTTCGAGGATGGCGCGTGTCGCGCTCGGACCTCACTGGGAGCAATTGAGCGAAGCGCAGCGCACGGAATTTGTGTCGCTGTTCGCCGCCTTCATCGAGACTGCCTACCTGGACCAGATCCAGGACTACGCGAAACTCCGAATCGACGTTTCGACCCAGAGCTTTCACGATAGGGACCATGCGCAGGTCTCCGCCACCGTTTTCCAGCCGGGCGAGGCGCCGATGCCGATCACGTTCATGCTTGAGAACCGGGATCAGCGCTGGCTAGTGTACGACGTTGACGTCGCGAGCATCAGCATGGTGGCCAATTATCGGGCGCAATTCGACCGCGTGATTCGCGACCAGGGAATCGGCGAACTGATGGACCGGCTCAGGCGCAAGCAGGCCCAACTGGCTGGGCTGCTCGGCCAGCCCACCGTCGACAACAATCACTGAACCCGGAGCCGGAAGCGTCTGCCGCTGCGGAAGCCGCCCGAGCAAGCTTGCAACGGGCCATTAGCACCGAGGCTGATACGAATGCACTTACAACGAATCTCCACAATGATCGCCGCTTTCGCGTTCGTGGCCCTGATTGGAATTGCGCAGAGCCCGCGCCCGGCCCGGGCGGCGAATACCACCGCAGGTGAAGTCACTGTTCCCCAGTCCGCTCTCAACTCACTAATCGGTGAGCCGGACCGCCATTTCCATCGGGCCGCCGATCTTTACGCCAAAGGTGACAGCCAAGGGGCGGCCTCGGAGATTCGCTCCGCGGCTGCGCTGATTAGTTTGGAGGCCGGACGTGGCGACAAGCAGGACGGGGCAAAGCTGCAGGCGTCGGCGACCGCTCTCGACACGCTCGCCAGCAATGTAGCGAACGGCAACGTAACCTCGCGACGCGAGCTTGACGTTGCGTTCGCGCACGCCGACATCGCCCTAGCTTCTCATTACCGCTCGATGGCCGACAGCGCGTTGGCCAACAAGGATCGCGCCGCCGCGGGGCGATGGCTCAAGGCGGCCGGCGATTCCGTGGATGAGGCCGCGTTCTGGACCGGAAAAAGCCCCTCCGGCGCGCAGGCCCTGGCGTGGGACCAGATGCATGCGCTGCAGGCGAAGATTCGCGTCGGCACCAACTGGAGCTACGACGAGGCGAAGAAGGGTGTCGGCTATCTGGGCACACAAATTCAGTATCTCGGGCAGCAGATGCAGAGCTTCGGCAATTCGGGCGCTAAGCAGAACGCGAACTGAGCGAACCATCGCGCGCAATTGACCGGATTATCAGCCGAATGGTAGGGCTTTGCCTTGCGACCGTTCGTTGGGCCGCGCGTTGGCGCCCCGGCGTTCGCGCTGGCGAAAGTTGAGTTGCGGCGCATCGCCACTTCGAGATGCGGATTTGCCGAAACGGGAGGAGAACGAGTGCGGGTCGGAGCAACCATCTTCAATCAGAATTACACCGACTGGGACCGCTACGAAGCGGAGGAACGGGGCAAGCCCTTCCCCGGGCGCGCTACGCGCTCGGACCGTGAGATCTTCAACGAGGAGATCGGCATCGCGCGCATCGCGGATGAATCCGGCTTCGATTCGGTGTGGACCATCGAGCATCATTTCACGCCGTACACGATGGTGACGAATCCGCTGCAGTATCTCACCTATGTCGCGGGCATCACGCGGCGCGTGGACCTGGGAACGATGGTGACGGTGCTGCCCTGGCACAATCCGGTGCGCGTCGCCGAAGACGTCAACATGCTCGACGCTTTTATCGGGCGGCACAGAAACGTCATCTGCGGCGTGGGCCGCGGACTCGGGCGCCGCGAGTATGCCGGACTCGGCATCGATCAGAACGAAGCCCGCGGACGATTCGACGAATCGCTGCAGGTGCTCGCGCGACTGCTGGCCACCGGGCAATGCGACTTCGACGGCGAGTTCTACAAGATCCACGGGCTGCGGCTGCGGCCCCAACTGGAGCGGGATCTGAGCGCAAACCTGTGGTGTGCGGGCGGCACCGCGCAGACGGTCGAGATAATCGCGAAACATGGCGTGCGGCCGCTTACGATTCCCACCACGAGCCTCGAGCTCGCGCTGGCGAATATGCGCCGTTACGCGGAACTGCGCCGAAGTGCGGGCCATCCGCCGAGCCATACCAAGCTCGCGCTTTGGACCTATGTGGCCGAGACAACGAGCGAAGCCGAGGCGGGCGCGCGGCGTTACATGGTGGAATACGCCGATTCCGCGCTGCGGCACTACGAGCTTCTTGGTACGCACCTGAAGGATATCAAGGGATACGAGGCCTACGGGGCGCAATCGGATGCGCTGCGCGAGGACTCCTCGCCATTCAGGCTGGGCTTCTTCAGGAGCCATCCCTGGGGAACGCCCGAGCAGACGATCGCGCGGGCGACGGAACTCGCTCATGCATTCGGCACCGACGAGATCATGTTCATCTTCAAATACGGCTCCATGCCGATGGCCGAGGCGGAGAAGAGCATGCGGCTGTTCGCAAAAGAGGTAATCCCGGCGCTGAAGGAACTGAGACCCGAGCCGCTGGCAGTTTGATCGTTGACCGGCCACTCGATCCATGAGGCAGACGATCGGGCGTAACGCCGCATCAAGGAGACTCCCATGCCCGAGATAATCCTCCATCAATATGTGAACTCGCCGTTCTCCGAAAAAATCCGCAAGATCTTTGCGTACAAGAAAGTGGCGTGGCGTTCGGTCGAACAGCCCGTCATCATGCCGAAGCCCAAACTGACTCCCCTGACGGGCGGCTATCGGCGAATTCCGGTGCTTCAGATCGGCGCCGACGTCTGGTGCGACACCGGGATCATCGTGCGCAAGCTCGACGAGATGTTCCCGCAGCCGTCACTCTATCCGTCAGGGCTTGAAGCGGCCGCGCGCACATTCAACATGTGGGCGGACAGGCGCCTGTTCTGGTCGACTACGCCGGTTATCTTCGAAAAACTCGGCGCGGTCGTCGGCAAGGAATTCATCGAGGACCGGACCAGGATGATGAAGGGTGCGAACTTCGCCGAGATTGGAATGCTCGCGCCGGACGCGCGCAACCAGTTGCGCGCATTTCTCGACATGCTCGACCGCCAGCTTGCCGGCCAGCCGTATCTTCTCGGCAATTCGTTCAGCCTGGCCGACG
>JAJYMR010000018.1 GCA_021786815.1 Deltaproteobacteria bacterium | reverse complement strand
CGCGTAGAGCGACAAGGATGGTCGTTGTGCGGGTAAACTGAATGCGCGGCGGGCAGAAAAAAACAGGGGCTTCGCGCGGCGCGCGCGTACGGCGGCAGCACCCGCTTTCCCGGCCTTCCCCCGCAACTGAATGCGAGGGAAGGAGAAATTCGAATCGAATCTACGTTCAGATATTTTCGACGATCGCCTTGCCGAACTCGGAGCACTTGAGCAGCTTCGCCCCGGTCGTCAGCCGCTCGAAATCGTAAGTCACCGTCTTGCCATACGAACTATCCGCAGTCTCCAGTTTTACTGGGATGCGGTTCAGGTCGGTGCAAGCGGTTACGCGGTTAAGAGCGCGGCCAATTCCCTGAGTGTCGCCACGCCCCCGTCAGGGCTTACCTGCTCCCCATCGTCAACGCCGGTTTAATTCTGACTCACGTTAAACAGAGATCGCCGAACTAAAACTGACCCGCCAGCGGGGTGGAGCGCGAGGAGGGCTGCCCTCCTCGCCAGTCCGTGAGAGCGGCCGTTGTGAGCGATGTTGTCCTCGGTGCTTGAGGCTCTTGGTCGAAGCGCCGCGCAGTCCAACCTTCGTTTGTCCTTAAGTCTGAAGCCCTGGTTAATCAGCTGAATCCTGTCAACTCTTTCAGCATCTGTTTCAATTCGATGAATCGCTGTTTGCCAAGGCGGTGCTGCCAGTCGGCTTCGAGTTGACGGATGGCAGCCACATTCGACTCGATAACTGACCATCCACGCGCAGTGAAGCGAACGACGATGTGCCGGCCTTCATCGTCGCGACGGCGCTGCAGATAACCAAGCTTATCGAGTTGACCGAGGAGATGGTTGAGCGCTTGTTTCGAAATGCCGAGGCGCTTGGCCAACGCCGAGGGCCGCATTCCGTCTATCGGCGGATATTGAAAAAGGCTCATATACGCCTCGTTAATGTCGCCAATCCGCGCGCTGCCAGGGCTTCAAGCATGTGCGAACGCGCCACCTGGTGAGCAAGCCGCAGCAGGGCGCCGATATATGGCGCGCCTGCAATGCCAGGAATCTTTCGGAGTCGGGCGCTTGACATAGTAGGTAAAATGACTTTACTTTTCAGTAAAGTTATTTTACTTTACGAACTGACCGGGGGCAATCCGCCCGAGAATCTTGACCAAGGATAAAACAAGGAGGAACACTCATGGAGCCGGCTAATCGCGAAGTCATAACCATTGGGCAGCTCAAAATCCGCTATCTGCTGGATGGCGCGGTCGATAACGCCGCATCAGGGATGTTCGAGCTCACCGTGCCGCCCGGCGCACACGTGCCCCCGCCCCACAGCCATAGCAACAACGAGGAGATCATCTATTGCCTGGAAGGGATACTGCGCTCCTCGGTCGGAGATGAGGTCCACGACCTCAAACCCGGCGAGCGGAGCTATACGCCGCGCGGGGTGACACACGCCTTTAGTAACCCGCATGACCACGTTGCGCGAGCGCTGGTCGTCCTGACCCCCGATATCGGCGCCCAGTATTTCCGCGAGGTCGCCGAGGTCGTCAGCGTCCCTGGAGGTCCCGACGCCGCGAAATTAGTTGAGGTGATGACCCGCTACGGCTTGGTTATGGCTAACAGAGCTGGTTAGCGCTTGTTTGCCGAGCAGTCCGGCCTTGCGCTTGTCCTTTAGTCTGTAGCTCTCGCCGTTGACGCTGACGATAGTCGAGTGGTGGAGGATGCGATCGAGCATCGCGGCGCATCAGCACCCCCTTCCCGGCCTTCCCCCGCAAAAACGCGGGGGCCAAAAAATAGGGGCTTCGCGCATCGCGCGAAGCCCCTGAGACGAATCGAATCTACGTTCAGATATTCTCGACGATCGCCTTGCCGAACTCAGAGCACTTGAGCAGCTTCGCACCGGTCATCAGCCGCTCGAAATCGTAAGTCACCGTCTTGTTGCCGATCGTCTTCTCGAGACCGCGGATTATCCCGTCGGCCACTTCCTGCCATCCCAGATGCTCGAACATCAGCACGCCCGAAAGGATCACCGAGCCTGGATTGACCTTGTCCTGGTCGGCGTACTTGGGCGCGGTGCCGTGCGTCGCCTCGAAGATCGCGTGCCCGGTGATGTAATTGATGTTCGCGCCGGGCGCGATTCCGATTCCGCCGACCTGCGCGGCGAGCGCGTCGGACAGGTAGTCGCCGTTCAGGTTCATCGTCGCGATCACTTCGAAATCCTCGGGACGGGTCAGCACCTGCTGCAGCGTGATATCCGCGATAGTGTCCTTGACGAGCACCTGCCCTGCCGGCGGCTTGCCGCCGCAATCGTCCCATCCTACCGCGCGGCCCTGGTATTCGCGGCGCGTCAGTTCATAGCCCCAATCGCGGAACGCGCCCTCGGTGAACTTCATGATGTTGCCCTTGTGGACCAGGGTAACGCTCTTTCGCTTGTGCGTGATCGCGTAGTCGATGGCGGCGCGAATCAGGCGCTCGGAACCCTCGCGCGAGACCGGCTTGATACCGATGCCCGAGGTGTTCGGGAAGCGCATCTTGGTAACGCCCATCTCTTCCTGCAGGAATTTGATAATCTTGCGCGCCTCGGGCGATTCAGCCGGCCATTCGATTCCCGCGTAGATGTCCTCCGTGTTTTCGCGGAAGATCACCATGTCGACCTTCTCGGGATGCTTGACCGGGCTCGGAACACCCTGGAAATAGCGCACCGGCCGCAGGCATACGTAAAGGTCGAGCATCTGGCGCAGCGCCACGTTGAGCGAGCGGATTCCGCCGCCGATCGGCGTGGTGAGCGGGCCCTTGATTCCGACCAGGTAGTCGCGAAACGCCTCGACCGTGTCGTCGGGAAGCCAGGTGTTGAAGTTGTTGTAGGCCTTCTCGCCCGCGAAGACCTCCATCCAGACGATCTTGCGCTTGCCGCCGTAGATTTTTCGCACCGCGTTGTCGAAGACGTACTGCGAGGCGCGCCAGATATCGGGGCCGGTTCCGTCGCCCTCGATAAAGGGGAGTATCGGCTGGTCGGGAACCCTGAGCTTGCCGTCTGAGCCAAGCGTGATCTTTTCACCTTCGGTCGGAACCTGGATCGTCTTGTACGTCATCTCGTCTCGTCACCTGTCGCAAGAAATATTTTCGCCGCCAGGGGCGGCCGGCTCGGCACTCTTTCGGCTGCCGCGGAAAAAATTTGCCCCCATCATATAGCCATCAATGTCTCCTGACACCAGAGCCGAGAGACTCGCGCGCGTGCGCGACGCGCCGCCGCTCGGTCCGCGCCCCTTGCAATCGCGAATCGGACGGATACCGTTTACCGAGCGGACCTGCCGGGCGCTATACTCCGCCCGAAGCGAGCGAAATTTTTTGCGGAGCCATAGATGGATTTCAGCTATACGCCAGAACAGGAAAAATTCCGACAGGAGCTGCGCGGCTGGCTCGAGAAGACATCGGCCGAGGTCTTCAAGGACGGCGCCGAAAGCCTTGGGCAATCCACCGCGAGCCTGCTCGACGTTCGCGACGACGGGCGCTGGCGCCAGCTCCTCGAATACCATCGCAGGCTCCACGAAGCCGGCTATATCGCTTTGCACTGGCCGAAGGAATGGGGCGGCGGCGGAGCCGGCCTGGTCGAGCAGGCGATCTACCAGGACGAGGTCCTGCGCCTTGGGCTTCCGCTTTACGGCGCAAATCAGCTCGCGATCGACCGGATAGGGCCGACGGTCATGCTGATGGGCACCGAGGCGCAGAAAAAGCGCTTCCTCAAGCCAATGCTCACGGGCGAGGAGATCTGGTGCCAGGGCTATTCGGAGCCCAACGCGGGCTCGGACCTCGCGGGATTGCAAACGCGCGCGGTGCTCGAAGGCGATTCGTTCGTGGTCAACGGGCAGAAGGTATGGACCAGCCTGGCGCATCGCTCGCACTGGCAGGTGCTCCTGGTCCGCACCGATCCCAACGCGCCCAAGCACAAAGGGATTTCCTACCTGCTGGCGGACATGAGAAGCCCGGGCGTCACGGTGCGCCCGCTCGTGCAGATAACCGGCGAGGCGGGATTCAACGAGGTCTTCTATGACAACGTCCGAGTGCCGAAGGAAAACCTCGTCGGGGAATTGAACCAGGGATGGCAGGTATCGATCGCAACGCTGATGTTCGAGCGCGTCTCGGGCGGCACGCGCCATCCGGTCGAGCGCACGATCAACGAGCTCGTCGAGCTTTCGAAGAAACTCGATTTCGACGGGATACCCGCGCACAGGCATCCTTATGTCCGCCAGAGGCTCGCGCAGTTTGTTGCGGAATCGCGATGCCTCAGGCTGTCGCGCTATCGGTCGCTGACGTCGCAATTGAAAGGCAAGGTTCCCGGACCGGAAAGTTCTTTCGGCAAGTTGTTCGCGACCGAGCTGAATCTTCGGGTCGCGATGTTCGCCGATGAAATGCTCGGCGCGTACGGCGGCCTCGAGCATGGATCGTCTCACGCGGTAGAGGGTGGCCGATGGGCGCATCGGGCGCTTGCCGCACGCGGACTCACGATCGCCGCCGGGTCGAGCGAGATCCAGCACAACATCATCGGCGAGCGCGTCCTCAAGCTCCCCAAGGGCTAGAACTGGGCCCGGGCCGCGAATTGCCCGCCGAGCGCTTCTGTCTTTGCGTTACTCGCCCGTCGGCGAAGAAGCCCTTGCGCGCGCGCCTCTGATTCGCGCCAGCCGCTCGAGCATTGCCTCGTCTCGATCGGGGCGCGCCTTGCGCACCGCGCGTCCACGTTCGCGCACCGCGGCGCATGCGGCCTGGGCCGCTCCTTCGGGCTCGTAACCGGTTAGATAAAGCCAGAGCACGCGGCGCACGTATGCGCGCGTTTCGCAATACGGCGGCATCCCGCCGAACCGCTGAACCGCGGCCGGGCCGGCATTGTAGGCGGCCAACATCTCGGGAAGCGAGCCGACCGAGTCTGACGCGCCAAGCTTCGAATGGCTCAAATGGTTGAGAAACCTGGCCGCCCCGATCGCATTCTGCGCCGGATTGAAGACGTCGCGCACGCCGTAATCCGCGGCCGTGGCGGGCATGAGCTGCATCAGGCCCGCAGCGCCGGCCGACGAGACCGCATCGGGACGGTAATCCGACTCGACCCGCGCAATCGCGGCAAGAAGCCGCGGGTCGAGACCGTAGATGATACCGACTCCGTCAAACAGCGCTCCGAGACTGTCCGCGTTCCCACGCATCACGCCCTGCGCGCGAAAGGCCTGCTGGGCGAACGCCGGCGCGATGCCGCTCATCGCCCAGAGCGCAGCCAGAACAACGAACGGCAGGGACTTCTTCATGTGACGGCACTACAGAGTGGAACCCACGATCGCAAGCATCCCGAGGCCCATCACGCTGTTCGCGATCACCTGGGTCACGTCCGTCGCGTATTGCAGGCCGCTGATGTAAACGAGCTTCTCGGGCACGTATATCGTGTCTCCAGGCTCCAGCGGCGTATCCATCAGATGGTCACCCGACACGCTCCCCAGAAGCGGAAAGATGCGATTTTTTCCGCGGTTTTTCAATCCCTCTTCGGTGAGAATCGAGCCGTTTGCCTGCACCACATAAATGCGATCCGCGTCGGCACCTTCCGTCGGTCCGCCCGCACTCTGCAGGTAAGCTTGAACGGTTTCACCCGGCCGATAAACGATTGCGCTCGGGTTGTACACCTGGCCCAGCACCTGAACCGAACTCGGCCGCCTCGGTATGATGAGTTTGTCCTTGTTCTCGAGAAGGATATCGTCAGGCGACCTTGCAAGCTGGTCGAGGGAGGTCAGATGAATAACGACTCTTCCCACCGCCTCTTTCGCGCTGTTCTGAGCGAGCACGCCGCCCAGAAATGCCAGCGCCTGCGCATCCACCGGATTCTGCCCCGGCGCCGTTGGCATCATTGCGAGTCTCGCCATCTCCTCCTGGATACGGTCGCGCGCCTTATCCAGTTCCTTTTGCTGCACCTTTTTCACCGACTGCCTGATAAAGATCGCTGCCGGCAGATAGGCGCCGGGCCGGA
>JAJYMR010000284.1 GCA_021786815.1 Deltaproteobacteria bacterium | reverse complement strand
GAACGCGCTCCGAATCCTCGGCGCGGCGCGCGAGGCCGCCTACTTTGCGACGGCGCCGTTTATCGGCGCGATAGTCGCGGTGCTGGTGTTCGGAAAGGCGCCGAAAGCGGCCGAGTGGACGGGTGGTCTCCTGATGGCGGTTGGAGTGGCGATGCTCACGCGAGAGCGCCACGCGCATCTGCATGCCCATCGGGAACTCGAGCACGACCATCTGCACGTTCACGACGAGCATCACCGCCACGTCCATCCCGGCCCGGTCGCCGAGCCGCACTCGCATCCCCATCGCCACGCGCCGCTGGTCCACGACCATCCCCACGTCTCGGATTTGCACCATCGCCACGGCCATTAGCAGTCCGAGCTTGGACCCCGAGCCCCTGACGCCGCGTTTATTTTTGCCTCTCCTTGAACAATGTGAGGGGGTCGGCAACCTCCGTACCAAGCCCACCACCGCCGGGTTTTTCCTGCGGTCCCTCACCCGGGCCTTCAGCCCGACCTCTCCCGATGAGGGAGAGGTTCTGAGCCGAATTCCAGTGACTCGATGATTCGTTCCATCGCCATGCCGCGTGAGCCTTTGACCAAAAGCACGTCGCCGGTGCACACCGACTCGCGCACGATGCGCGACGCTTCCCGGCTGTCGGCGGCGAGCATCGTTTTTGCGCCGTCGTCAAGCTGAGCGCGCGGGGCCGATTCGACCGCGCGCGCCATCTCGGGGCCGACCGCGACGAGCACGGAAGGACGCGCGCGCATCACGTCGGCAAGCGTCTCGGCGTGCGCTCGGGCGGAAAGCTCTCCAAGTTCGAACATGTCGCCGAGCGCGATTATGAGGCGCGCGCCAAGGCCGTCGGCGATCTCGCGGGCGGCGGCAAGCGCGGCACGCACCGAGCGCGGGTTGGCGTTGTAGGTATCGTCGATGAGCACGATGCCGGCGGTCTGACGCAGCGAAAGCCGGCCGGTTACGGGCGTAACCGAGGCAAGCGCGGTTTCGAGCGCGGCGAGGTTCTGCGCGCTCAGGTACGGTTCGGCCGTCGCGCCGACCGCAGCGACTGCGGCCGCGCAGTTGAGCGCCGCCGCTTCGCCGAGCATCGCGATTTCGCTTTCGATAACCGGCTCCGCATCCGGCGCGACCATCTCACGCGCGAGGCGGATGCGAATCCGCGTCTTTCCGCCGCGTGCGGTGGAACGTTCCTCGAGCCGCACGTGCGCGGCGGCGCTCGCGCCGAACGTCACCGCGCGAAGGCCCCTGGGCGCACGCGGCGCCAGCATCGGATCGTCCGCGGGGAAGACCACGGCGCGCCGCGCACCGCCCATCAGGGCGCTTTCCTCGTCGGCGACGTCGGCGAGCGTACCGAGGCCCTCGGTATGCTCCAGGTCCACGTTCAGGACCATCGCGACGTCCGGTTCGACGATGGCGGCAAGCCTTGGGATCTCGCCGCGCGTGTTGGTGCCGCATTCGATGACCATCGCACGATGTTCGGTGCTGAGCGTAAGCAGCGTCATCGGGACGCCGATACGGTTGTTGAGGTTGCCGGTGGTGGCGAGGGTCGGGCCGTAAATCGCTCGCGCGAGCGCCGCGGTGATTTCCTTGGTGGTCGTCTTGCCGGCGGCGCCTCCGACCGCGATCGAAGGTGTTTCGTGGGCGCGCCGGATGCGTCGGAGGTGGTAACGGGCGAGCGCGCCGAGCGCCTCCAGGGTGTCATCGACCTCGATACACGGAAGCTCGGCGATTCGCCGGCCGCGATTCACCACCGCCGCCGCGGCGCCGCGCCGGGCGGCCTCGGCGAGGTAGCGATGGCCGTCCGCGACGCCGAGCAGCGCGACGAAAATCGCACCGGCACTGAGCGAGCGCGTATCGATACTGATTCCGCGCGCGGTGTGCTCGCGCGGGCCGAAAAGCTCGCCGGCGGTCGCGTCGGCGGCTTCGGCGAGCGTGAAGGGGCAATCGTTGGCCGGAATCGGAGTCGCCATCCGGGGAGAAATTGTGCCCGATTCGCGTCGTCGTTCCTACCGGGGTGCGGCGAGGTCTCCTTTGGCGCGAACGGGGGATCTCCTTGATTTAGCGCCCTGGCAATTTGATATCTTGGGGAATCCTGACAGACCGGGTTTGGGTGCGATTGGCGTGCGGTGCGGAGGAGGGCGGCTCGCGTTCGAGATGCGAAACCGATCCTTCGGCTCCTCGGAAGCGTTGCGCCGAAGGTCGAATTCGGTACGCCCTCTGAATCTCACGAGGTATCGAATTCGGACGCCGGAAATTGAAACTCCGGAGCGCAAATGCATCTTTGCTTCGAGCAGACCGTGTGAGCCCGTCCGGCGCTCGCGTTGGGCGGGCGCGCGGCCGGTTCGCCGAGTGGGCGGCGAATCTTGCGCTCGCGATGCTCAGCGTCGCGCTCACGCTTGCCCTCCTGGACGCCGGTTTCGCGCTCGGCAGGCATCTGGTCGGCCACGACAGGATGTACATGTTCGACCCGGCGCTCGGATGGCGGGTTTTGCCCAACCTCGACGGCGCGCTGACGCCGTATCCGACCTACACCGACGTTAACGGCTTCCGGATTCTGCCGAGCGAACCGCGTGAGAGGCGCACGTTCGACGTGATGATGCTCGGCGACAGCTTCTGCTTCGGCAGTTGGCTTGGCGTCGAGCAGACGCTGGCCGGAATGCTCAAGCTCGCGCATCCGGAACTGCGGATTGCGAACACCGCGGTCCCGGGCTTCGGGACCGATCAGGAGATGATTGCGCTCGGCAGGTACGCGCCGATGCTCAAGCCGGGGGGCACCGTCGTCCTGCTGACCTATATCAACGACTTCGACGACATCCGCCATCATTGGAACGAGGTGCGCGAGAAGCCGTGGTTCACGATGGGTCCGCAGGGGCTCGTGATGCACCGGCCGGATTCGTGGCTCAACCGCTTTTCATGGTCGGCGCAGGTGTTCTCGGTGACGGCTTACCTGGCAAGCCGCGGGTTAAGGATGAAACTGCGGAGCTACGGCGACGACGCCGATGCGGCAAAGCTGTACGCGGCGTTGGTCGAACGGATGGCGGCGACAGCCAGGGCCCGGCACGCGCATTTTGTCGTGCTCTACACCGCGGGCCGCAAGGCGCGAACGGCTCAGGGTCTGCGATGGGCCGCGGTGGTGCGTGCGACGGCGGCGCGCGCCGACGCGGTCTTCTTCTCGCTGGACGAGCGCCATCCGGCGCTTGGCTCCGCGATGTTCATCCCGGGCGATATACATTGGAACGCGGCGGGTAGCCTTGCCGCATACAGGTATATCGCGCCGCGGCTCGCCCCGTTCCTTCGGCCGGCCGGCGGCGGAGTGACGAAGACGGCGCGATGAAACCGCGGAAGCGCTGGTGCGCAAGAATCTCCCACGCGCGCAGGAGCGACAAGCCGCTGCTCAGTGGAAATACCAGGAGACGCCGAAGATCCCGCCCCACGGCGTATTGATGGCGTAGTTGGTGTCGCTGCCGTTGAATCCGCCGTTGGAAAAATGCTCCGCCTGAAGGCCCACGTAAACGGCGGTGTGGTCAGTGACGAAATACGAGACGCCTGCCTCGCCGCGAATCAGCGCCAGGAACGGGCCGGTGAGCCGGGTTTCGTTGCTGACCTTTCCGATTCGCAAATCCGAGCCGCCGGGAGCGATTGACGCCTCAATCCAGGGTACGAAAGGGCCGTAAGTGAAATGCATCAGGTTGTACCTCAGGTCGAAGCCGAGCCCGCCGAAGTTCTGGCCGGTTGACTCGAAGCGGGCGAAGGTTGGTTCGAGGCCCATTTCGAGAGCGCCATCCAATACGCCTTCGAGCAGATTGAAGTGGTTCACGCCGAACGGCAGGACGGAGACGCGTGCGCCAAGGTCCCACGCCTGGATGGTCCCAGGTAGGCGACCGGAACTGAAATGGGCGAATCCACCCTCAAGCGAGACGGCCTTGGTCCATGGACTGAAGGTTTGCTCCGGGTCGAACGCTCGCGCATCGGGGTTGAGAACAAGGAGCAGGAGGGCCCCTGCCAGCATCACACGCACGGCATGGATCGTGTCGCTTCGCACGCCATCACCTCACGTTCCCCCCGCGAGTCGTGTGCTATGTCTGAGCAATAATAGTTGCCAAATAGAATCGTTAAAGCCACTTTTCGCTGGCAGAATACCCGGGAGTCGGCCATTTGGTCGCGCTGGAAAGCGGCGACAGCCGCCCGCCCACTCTGGTAGCATCCCAAGGCTCAAGGAGGAACGATTTTTCCGATGGAGCGTGAAACCAAACCGCTGGTTGCGGTAATCATGGGCAGCAAAAGCGACTACGAGTACATGGCCGCGGCCTGCGAGACGATGGGCGAACTTAAAGTACCGCATGAAGTCCGGGTGCTTTCGGCGCATCGCACGCCCGACCTCACGCTGGAATACGCGTCCAAGGCGCGCGAGCGGGGCTTCAAGGTGATCATCGCCGGCGCGGGCGGCGCGGCGCATCTGGCCGGCGTGCTCGCGGCGAAGACGACGCTTCCCGTGATCGGAGTGCCGATGCCGACGACGTCGCTCAACGGGATGGACTCGCTGCTTTCGATCGTCCAGATGCCGAAGGGAGTGCCGGTTGCGACGATGGCGATCGGGAAGGCGGGCGGGCAAACGCGGGACTGTTCGCGGCGGAAATCCTGGCGCTTTCGGACGAGGCGCTGGCCGAGCGGCTTGCGAACTGGCGCGCGGGGCGCGCGCAGGAAGTGATCAACGCGAAGCTTCCCTGAGCGCGTGGTGCCGGGCGGCGCGCCGGGACGCCGGATGGGGCTTGATCGCGATGCGCAAGCGGGTGAAAGAAGGATATGCGGGCGATTGAAGGGGCGGGCCGGTATCGGTAACGATATAAGAGCGATGCGGAACGCAAAGGGGCCAAGACTTCTTCTGAAAGCTGCGATTGCTTGCGCGGCGATGATCCTGTTGGCCGGCGGTGCGACGCCACTGTGGGCGCTCCAGGTCAAGAGCGCGGGCACGCTCAAGGTGCCTGCGGGTTCACCGCTGTTCGCGATTTCCACCGATCCGACGATGGAGCATGTTCTCGACCAGGATTTTCGCGCCCAGCGGCGGATGGGCAGCGCCAACTCGGCGAATCCGGTCACGATTACGGTCAATCTGAGCCAGCGGCTCCTGATGCCGGGCGTGAGCCTGGGACAACTCGCTCCGGGAGATCCGCTGGTCGTGGCGAAGCTGCTGCAGGAAGCGGGCGAACAACCGCCTCCGATCGGCGACACCGGCAGTCAGCCGTCGGATCCGATCAAGGCCGAGATGATACAGCAGCAGATGACGCCGGATGCGGACCCGATGATGCAAGCGTATCGGCAGTACCAGGCCACCGACCAGGTGTATGGCAACGCGGGAGCACCGCGTTTCGGGCGGCACGGGATGGCGGGTCCGGCGCAGATCTACGACACGATAATCGTGGCGCACGCCACGGCGAGCAATTCATCGGACCAGATAACGCTGGTCGCCGTGGTTCATCCGGGCGAGAACATCCGGATGGCCAAGGAACTGCTCGCCGAGTCGATCGTGAACGATATCCTGCATTAGGCGAGCGGGCGCGGGCGCAATCGCGCCGCGTCTGTTCGCAAGCTTTCTTGGCGCGCAAGGCGCCGCGATTAGCCGCGCTTCCCGCGGGTTTCGATTGTCACGGGAACCTTGCGCCGCGAAAGCTCCTTCGGCGCCGGCATCGTGAGTTCGAGAACGCCATCCTTGTAGGTTGCCTTGATCTCGCCGGCGTTCACGCCCCTGGGCAGCGTTAGCGAGCGCTCGAAGCTGCCGTAGGCGACTTCGCGATGGAAGAAATCGCGTCCGGCCTTCTCCGCTCTGTGCTCACGTTTGCCCTTGAGCGTCAGCGTTTCGCCCGAGACCGTGACATCGACGTCCTTCGGATCGACGCCCGGAAGGTCGGCGCGCACGACGAGCTTGCCGTCTTCAAGCCAGGACTCGACCGCCGGACCCCGCAGCCGCATCGAGTCGCCCGAGATCGGAA
>JAJYMR010000104.1 GCA_021786815.1 Deltaproteobacteria bacterium | reverse complement strand
GCCACCGAGTACAACAGCGACTATATGCAAATCGTCAATCATTACGATGGCCGGTATTTCGGCTTCGCGGCCAAGAACTATTATCCCGAGTTCCTTGCGGCTCTCGAGGTCTACCAGCATTCGGAACGCTATTTTCCGGGCCTGAATGAAATCTCGACGCCCCTGCTCCTGGCCGATGAGCGTCCCGCGCATACGAGTTATTCGCGTGTGACGAGTTATTCGCGTGTGGCAAGTTCTTCACACGTGGCGAGTTACTCGCAGGTCACGCATTACAGGCTTCGCCGCGGCGATACGCTCTCGCGCGTGGCACGCGCGTATCGGGTCAGCGTCGCAAGCCTGCTGAGCGCCAACAATGTGAGCAATCCGCGCGCGCTGCGACCCGGACGGCTGATTGCGATACCGGCCGCGGGTGTGCGCCATGCTAGTCACGTGACCCATCGTTACCGGGTTGAACCCGGCGACACGTTGTACGGAATCGCGCGGCGTGCAGGCGTAAGCCTAAGGCGCCTGATGGCGGTGAACCGCATCTACCATCCGCGCGCTCTCTCGATCGGGATGGTCCTGCACATCCCGGGAGTCTGACCCGCTATGCCGGCACGCCGCTCAGCCGCCGCATCCGCTAGCGGTAAGCGAGCGCGTCGCACCGGCTGACAGCGCGCGACAGCCAGGCGAATGGCCCCAAATGAAGCGTGACCCTGGCGCCCACGGATCGGGACGGCGTGAGCCGAACGACCTATCGCAAGCGGTCATCAAGGTCGGCTCCGATTACTACATCCGCGCCTCATCGCTGACCTCGCGGCGCACAACCCGCGTGCTGGCGAACGGCGAGAGTTTCGCCGTCCTCGATGTCGGCGGCGACATCGTCCAGACACCGCACGAACCGCTCGGTTTCTTTCATCGCGACACGCGCTATCTGAGCCGCTTCGAGCTGGAGATAGCGGGCGAGACGCCCTACTACCTGAACTCCTACGCAAGTCGCGAGAACGCGCAGCTTCGCGTCAATCTGAGCAATCCCGATCTCGCATTCCACGGCGAGGACATCGAGCTTGCGAGGAACTCTATTCAGATCGAGCGCAACTGGGTGATCGAGGACGCGGCGCTCTTCCACAAGGTGATCGTCCGCAACTACGCGCGCTCGAAAGTCGAGATACGCCTGGATTTCCTGTTCGGCGTCGATTTCGCCGATCTCTTCGAGGTTCGCGGATTCAAGCGCGCGCGGCGCGGCGATTATTGCGAACCCGAGGTGGGCACCAACAGCGTAACCTTCCTGTACCGCGGTCTCGACGGCGTGCGGCGGTTCACCAATGTGGCGTTCGAGCCGCCGCCCGTCTCATTGGAGGCCGGGCGCGCCTCATTTGCGCTCGTTCTCGAGCCCGACGAGCAGAAGGAGCTGGAAGCGCGAATCGCCGGCCAATGCGAGGAGACCGGCAGCCAGCATCCAATCCGATTCGACGACGCGCTCGCCCGCCGCCGCGCGGAAATTACCCGCTTCGACGCCGGATGGAGCACGCTCACGGCGAGCAGCGAGCAACTGGACTGGCTGCTGCGCCGCTCATCCGTCGACCTGACCTCGATGATCCGCTACGCGCCGGAGGGTACCTTCCTGATGGCCGGCATTCCGTGGTTCGCAACGCTCTTCGGCCGCGACAGCATCCTGACCGCGCTGTTCGCGCTGCCGTTCAATCCCGCGCTTGCGGCCGGCACGCTAAAGACGCTGGCCACGCTACAGGGCGTCGAAATCAATCATAATCGCGACGAACAGCCCGGAAAGATCGTGCATGAAATACGCGGCGGCGAACTGGCCGCGCTCGGCGAAGTGCCCTTCGGCCGCTACTACGGCAGCGTCGATTCGACTCCGCTATTTCTCTGGCTGCTCGGACGCTATGTCGCCACGACCGGCGATCTGAACCTCGCCGAACAGCTCTGGGGCAATGTCGAGCGCGCGCTTGAATGGATCGAGCGATGGGGTGACCGCGACGCCGACACGTATGTCGAATACCTGCGCGAAAACCCGCGCGGGCTCGTAAACCAGGGATGGAAGGATTCCCTCGACGCCATCTCACACGCCGACGGCACGCTCGCGCGGGCGCCGCTCGCGCTCTCGGAGGTCCAGGGCTACGTCTACGCCGCTTACTCCTCGATCGCGGATGTGGCCGGGCGGCTCGGTCGAAAGGAATCGGCGGACCGGCTCAGCGAGCGCGCGGCGAAACTGCGCTCGCGCTTCTCACGCGACTTCTGGCTTGAGCGAGAACGCACCGTCGCACTCGCGCTCGACGCGGACAAGAAGCCGTGCCGCGTGATGGCCTCGAACGCGGCGCATTGCCTCGCCGCGGGTTTGCTCAACCGCGAGCAGGCCCAGGCACTCGCCGAGCGCCTGATGAGTGACGAGATGTTCACCGGATGGGGCGTGAGAACGCTCGGCTCGGCGGAGCGGCGTTACAATCCGATGAGCTACCATAACGGCTCCGTATGGCCGCACGACAACGCGCTCGCGGCGGCCGGCCTCGCGCGTATCAAGGGTCGCCGCGGCGTGCTTCGGATCCTGGACGGCCTGCTCGATGCCGCGCGCCATCTCAACACCGGAAGCCTTCCCGAGCTTTTTTGCGGATTCCCGCGCGAAGAGCGCCTGGGGCCGGTCCCCTACCCCGTCTCATGCCATCCGCAGGCCTGGTCGGCCGCCAGCGTCTTCATGATTGTTCAGGCGATGCTCGGACTCGAGGTCAGGGGCTTCGACCGGAAGCTGGTTATCGACTCGCCGGTGATGCCTGACTGGCTCGACTGGCTAAAGATCGAAAATCTCAGAATCGGCGACGGAGCTATTTCACTAATCGCACGGCGCGCTCCGGAAGGTACCTCGATCGGGATAATCGAACGGCGCGGCGACGTAAGGGTCGAAGTAGTTACATAGCGCGATTGAATGATTTTACTATTGCGCGGCCAGCGGCGCGGTCGCGATTGTAGCAGAATGACGCGCCGTCCGATTCCCAACCCTTCGCGTTACGCATTTGACACATTTTCCACGCGATTCGATAAGCCCGCGCTTTCAGTTTCCAGTCTTTCACCGGCCAGCTAGGCGCTACTGAGAGAGACGCTGCGCGAAGAGTGCGTCAGCCGACCCTTCGGCTGGCAAAGACCTTGCTCACGTCACCGCAGTTGCCGTTGACGCGGACGTGTCAGTACGCAAACGCGTTCGCGACCGGAGCGAGGACGTCTGAGATTTGTTTCGAATAGCCTAAGCAAGGCAAGCGCAGCATCCGCCGGGGGCAAAGATGGACGATATAGTAAAAGAGTTCGTGGTCGAGAGTCACGACAATCTCAATCAACTCGACCAGGACCTGGTTGCGCTGGAAAAAGAGCCTGGGTCACCCGAGCTTATCGCGCGCATTTTTCGCGCTATTCATACAATAAAAGGCGTAGCCGGCTTTTTGAGCTTCTCAAAGCTCGAGGCCGTATCGCATTCGGGCGAAAGCCTGCTCGCCAAGCTTCGCGACGGCAAACTACTTGTCAACCCAGAAATAATCTCGGTGCTGCTCGCCACAATCGACGCGATCAGGCAGATGCTGAACGCGGTCGAGAATGACGGCAACGACGGCGAGACCCTTCACACCGAGCTTGTCGAGCGGCTGGAAAAACTGGAAGCCGCCGGCCATGAATCGGCTAATTCGGCGGCGGAAGCTTCCCCGAGCGGCGCCGCCGAACCGCCGCACCCCGAGGCATCCGGCATCACGGACGCCAAGCCCGCCCCCGTGTCTCATCCGCAGGACTTCGCCGCAGCCGAGGAAACGGCTTCGGAATCCGGCTCCGCACACGCGAACGCCGCGCCAGTCAGGAGAAAGTCGGCGGCCGAGGAGACCGAATCGCCAAGGACGAACGAAAACGGCGCCGCCGACCATGCGCATCCGAGCGGCGCCGGGGCCTCGGCGGTCGACGCGAACATCCGGGTCAACGTCTCCCTGCTTGACCGCCTGATGAACCTGGTCGGCGAGCTGGTTCTCGCGCGAAACCAGATTCTCCAGTTTTCCGCGCGCACGCACGATGCCGGCTTTCTCGCCACCGTGCAGCGCCTAAACCTGATTACGACCGAGCTGCAGGAGGGGATCATGAAGACCCGGATGCAGCCGATCGGCAACGTCTGGAACAAGTTTCCACGTTTGGTCCGCGACCTCGCGACGATCTGCGGCAAGCAGGTGCGTATTGAGATGGAGGGCGAGGACACAGAACTCGACAAGACCCTGATCGAAGCGATCCGCGATCCGCTGACGCATATCGTGCGCAACGCGATCGACCACGGGATCGAGCCCCCCGCCGAGCGCGTCGCGGCGGGCAAGGCGGCGCAGGGATGTCTGTTCCTGCGCGCCTTTCATGAAAGCGGACAGGTCAATATCGAGATTTCGGACGACGGCGGCGGAATCAACCTGGAGCGCGTGCGGGCCAAGGCGCTGGAGCGCGGGCTTATCACGCACGACCAAGCCTCGCAGATGGACGACAACGCAGTCCTGAACCTGATTTTCGCGCCGGGCTTCTCGACCGCCGCGAAGGTGACCAACGTCTCGGGGCGCGGCGTAGGCATGGACGTGGTCAAGACCAATATCGAGAAGATCGGCGGCACGGTAGACGTTCAGAGCCTTGCGGGGCGCGGAACCACGCTCAAAGTCCGTATCCCGCTGACGCTCGCCATCATCCCGGCCCTGGTCGTGACCTGCGACGGCGACCGCTACGCGATTCCGCAGGTAAGCCTGATCGAACTGGTGCGCCTGGAAGGCGACGAGGTCGGCAGGCGAATCGAAACGATTCACGGCGCGCCGGTGTACCGCCTGCGCGGCCATCTGCTGCCGCTGGTCTATCTGCGCCAGGTGCTGAACCTCGCGGGCAACTTTGATGCGGGCGCCAAGCGCGAAGCCGCTCATATCGTCGTCCTTCAGGTCGGAGAGCGGCAATTCGGTCTTGTGGTCGACGAGGTCAACGACACCGAGGAGATCGTGGTCAAGCCGCTCGGCAAGCAGCTCAAGGGCATCGCGGCCTTCGCCGGCGCAACGATCATGGGCGACGGCAAAGTCGCGCTGATACTCGACGCGCTCGGCATCGCCCAGCTCTCGGGCGTCCTTGCCGAATCGCACGAGGCGGCGCGCGCCGACGATCGGCACGAAGCGCGCGCGGGCGGCTCGCGCCAGAGGCTGTTGCTGTTCCAGGCGGCCGGTTTCGAACGCCTGGCGATGCCGCTGTCGCTGGTGGCGCGCCTGGAGGAATTTCCCCGCGCGCAACTCGAACACGCCGCGGGGAGCCGCGTCGTGCAATATCGAGGCAGGATTCTGCCGCTGGTCAGGCTCGAAACGCTGCTTGGCAGCATGCGGGCGGAGGAGAATGCCGACGCGCAATCGGTCCAGGTGGTCGTCATCGGCCAGGGTGAACGCGCCATCGGCATCGAGGTCGATCACATACTCGATATCGTCGAGGAGCAGATCAACGCGCCCCAGATGACCGAACGGCCGGGTCTGCTCGGCTCCGCGATCCTCGGCCAGCGAATCACCGACTTCCTCGACGTGCGCGCGGTCGTCCGCGAAACCGGGCAGAACTGGTTCGCGGGCGGCAGCTTGAGCGCGAGCGGCCGCGCCAGCGTGCTGCTCGTCGATCACCAAACGTTCTCACGCGAACTGGTTCGCAGCTATCTCGACATGGCCGGCCATTGCGTGACCGAGGCGTCGGAGCCGGCCGAAGCATGCGAGAAGCTCGCCTCCGGCGCCTTCGACGTGGCGGTGATGTCGCTCGAGCTGCCCGACGAGGGCGCTTTCAGGCTGCTCGGCGAAATCCGAAACCGCCCGGGGCAATACATGCCGGTCCTGGCTCTGGCCAGGCGCGAGGGCGAAACGCCGGCGGCGCATCCGCAAAACCAGGACGCGCGCTTCGACGACTGCCAGGCGAAATTCGACCGCCCGGCGGTCCTACGGTCGATCGCGAAGATGCTCGGCGCGGGCAACCAGGCCGGCGCCGAGTACGAAGATCGG
>JAJYMR010000320.1 GCA_021786815.1 Deltaproteobacteria bacterium | reverse complement strand
CTTGCGCTTCTCGATAAGGCCCGCGGTTTCGGAGTTGACCACGGCGAGCACCTCGCTCGCGCCCACGCCGAGCAGCATCATCGCCTGCCGCGCGAGCAGCGTCCGCCCGCCAAGCGTGACTAGGGGCTTCGGCAGGTTACCCGTGCTCCTGCGCAGTCGTTCCCCCCTGCCGGCCGCGATAATTGCTCCTTGCAAATTCTCTACCACTGGATAGCGAGGACCTGCTCGAGCGACCCGATTGTGTGATCGGGCAGCCCCGGTGCTCGTACATCCTTCGACGCGCGAGCGCCGGCGTCAATCAGGATCGTGCGCATGCCGAGCCGATGGGCCGGGACGCAGTCCTTGAGGATAGAGTCTCCAACCATCGCTGTCTCGGCCGCGTCCACTTGCAGTTTCCGCAGTGCCAACTCAAAGATTAGCGGATCCGGTTTGAAAACGCCCTCGCGCGTCGAATCAACCACAACGTCAAGGAACGTTCGCATCCCCGCCTCGCTCAGAACGGCTTCGAGATTTCCGTACCAGTTCGACACAACGCCAAGCTTGAACCGTGGCCTGAGCTCTTCGAGAACGCGCCGGTTGCGCCTGAGTCCCTCCGATGTCTCCCTGACGAAAACCGCGGCGATCCGCTCGGCAAGCTTCGCACGCCCAGCGGTTTCCGCTCGTTCGAGTATCTGCCTTGTACCCCGCGGACCTTCAGTCTTCAGATATTCAAACTGCCGCGCGACGAGAAATTCGACCAGCCCGGCAAGGCCGAGATTCTCGATCGGCCGTTCGGCCGCGTAACCAGCCCGCGTCGCGTGACTGAAAGCCTTGTCAAACTCCTCACGCTGAAGCTCGAAACCTGCAGCGCGATAACATTGCAGAAAGCGGTCAAGCCAGTGCGATGAGAGGTCGAGAGTTCCGCCAAAATCGAACAGGATCGCGCGAAGCGTGGTCACGTGTCGCTTCAGTGTACCAACGGGCGCGTCGATGCTCCAGAACGGTCCGACTTTAGGCTTTGCCAACCGGAGTCTGTCTGGCATCTTTAGGAGCCTGCCTGCTCATCCGTAGCACGGCGAGCGCTGTGGAGAACCAGCCCTTGAATTACACCTCGATGAAATTTCTCGCCGCGCGGCTCGCGGCATTGTCATTGTCGTTCGCCGTACTGCTTCTTCCCGCGACGACCTTGGCCGCCGGATCGGGCGAAGCCACGATTCGCGCCCTCGTCGCTTCGATGAAAACCTACGCGCAGGCCAAAACGCCCGCTGAACGGGCAGCGGCTGCCGCAAAAGTAAGCCGCAGGCTAGCGCTTCGGAAGCTCGCCAGCGATTCTCTCGGTGCTGAGTGGCAAAAACTGGGCCGCGCCGAGCGCGACCGCTTCGTCTCGCTCTTTACCCGGGCGCTCGAAACGCTCGCCTACCCGCGAGCCGCAAAAGCGCTCACCCAAATCAGGGTCGATTACGTCCGCGAGACGGCCAAAGGCCCCGGCAGAGTCGTCGAGACGACCGTTACGCGACCCGAGGGCGGAAAGCTTCCGATCGATTACACGCTTACCCGGCAGGGCGGCCGATGGATAGTTGCCGACGTAAGCCTCGACGGGGAAAGTCTCGCGAAGGCGGTTCACGCGCGGATTCAAAAGGCTCTGAAACAGGAAGGGTATCAAAAGCTGGTTGCCGACCTGGAAAAGCACGTCGAACCGGCGAGTTCCACAGCTCCAGCAAACCGCCCTGGGACAGTCGAAGAAGACCCCGCTTCGAAGGTACCGTCCGAGCGGTCAGTCCGGCTACCCTCGCGTTGACCTAACGTGTGATTTCATTTAGAAACTTGGTTCTATAAGCAGGTTTAACCGGCACTTAACCAAGGTCACACTTGATCGAAACAGCTCTGCTTACGGCGCCACCCCGCGGCGGGGAGGCGATCTTCGGACGTCCGCTTCTTGAACGTCTATTGGCCACCTGCAAGCGCGTCGGCATCAAGCGCTTCTTCATCCAAGCGCCACCGAACGAGCGTGACCGTGCGGTCAGATCGCTCGGGCGGTTCGCCGGCATGCCGGAGGTTCAAATCGTCGAGTCGTTTGACCAGGTGCTGAACAGCCGCGACCCGCTCGATCCAGCCGCGCCGTGTCTTGCGCTCAACGGCAATCTGGTCGTGTCGCCCTGGTACCTGAGCCAGGTCGTCAGCGAGGGTGAGCGGCAGCCCGACCGAGTGCTGACTCTGCTCAGTTCGGACTCGGAGCGTGCCGGCTCGGTCGCGACCGGACCGCTTGGGGAATTCATCCGCGGCGGCCTGACGCCGGCGGGTGTGTACCGCGCAGCGCTTGGTCTGCCGTTCGCGCTCAACGGCCGTCCGGAGGACCGCGAGGAAGCCGAGCGCCAGCTCGCCCGCTCGCTCAAGGAAGAAACGGTCGATAAGGACGCCTTTCTTGCACGCCATCTCGATCGTAACCTGTCGTGGCGCATCAGCCTGCGCCTGGCGCGCATTCCCGCCGTCACGGCGAATCGGGTCACGGTCGCAAACACCGCGGTCGGGCTCGCCTGCGGATGGATGTTCGCGTCGCCGTCGTACTGGGTGCGCTTGGCGAGTTCGCTCCTGTTCCTGGTGTCGATCACGGTGGACGGCGTGGACGGAGAGCTTGCACGGCTCACGATGACGGAGTCGAACTTCGGGCGGCTGCTCGATACGATTACGGACAATATCGTGCATATCGCGATATTCGCCGGGATTTTCGTCGGCTGCTACCGCGCTTCCGGAAGCGTCGCGTATCTTTACCTGTTCGCCGTCCTGATGTTCGGCTTTTCGTTGTGCGCAGTGGCGACCTATCGAGCATTCAGCGTGCACGGTGCCGACGTCGAAAAATGGATTTCGATGGTCGACAGGGTCAGCGGACGCGATTTTGCTTATCTGCTGGTCCTGCTCGCAGCGGTTAATCGTTTGAACTACTTCGCCTGGAGTGTTGCTTTCGGTACTTACGTGTTCGCCTTCGGCCTGATGTGGCTTACGCAAAGGCAATGGGGGCGAGTGGGAACTGGCGCGCGATGCTGAACGCCGCCGCGCGTCAGCGGAGGACATATGAGTAAACCTCGAATCCTGCTGGTTCAGCCGACGACCGTTCATCTGGACGGAACGCCGCACAAGACCCGATGGCGCCTGATCATCGGGCTGATGATTCCGTTGATGGCGGGACTTACCCCGCCCGAGTACGACGTCACGCTTTCCGACGAGCGCCTGGAGGACCTCGATTTCGACGCCGGATGGGACCTGGTCGGGATGACCACCACCATCGGCGCCTCGCTGCGCGCCTATCAACTCGCCGACGAGTTCCGAAAGCGCGGGGTCCCGGTCGTGATGGGCGGCTTCCATGCCACGCTCCAGACCGAAGAAGCGCTCAAGCACGCCGACGCCGTGGTCCAGGGCGAGGCCGACCTGGTCTGGCCCGGGCTTCTTCAGGATTGGCGCGACGGCAAGCTCAAGCGCGTTTACAAGGCGGACAAGCTTCACGATCTGAAGAACCTGCCGCGTCCGCGTCACGAGCTGCTCAAGCTCAACCGCTACCTGTTCAAGGCTCTCCCGGTGCAAGCAAGCCGCGGATGCCCGTACCGATGCTCGTTCTGCGAAATCCCGGTCTTCTATGAAGGCTCGTACCGGACCCGTCCGATCGGCGACATCATCGAGGAAATCAAGAAGAACATCGAGATAACCGGCTTTCGGCGTTTCCAGTTCATCGACGACCAGATTACCGGCAAACATCGCTTCGCCAAGGAACTGTTCAAGGCGCTTGCCCCGCTCAACATCCGCTTCTCGTGCCTGTGGACGGTCAATTCCAACCACGACGAGGAACTGCTCGACCTTGCGGCCAAGGCAGGCATCTTCCACGTCAATATCGGCGTGGAATCGATTAGCCAGGACAGCCTGCTCTCGATGAACAAGATTCAGAACCACGCCAAGGAGTACAAGAAGCTGCTCAAGCGTCTCGAGCAGCACGGCATCTACTACTCGCTCAACTTCCTGTTCGGCCTCGACGAGGACCATCCGAAGATCTTCGACGATACGCTGCAATTCCTGCACGAAGTCCGCGCGCCCGAGGCGTTCTTCAACACCGTGACGCCGCGCAGGGGCACTCCGATGCGCACCAAGCTGGAGGCCGAGGACCGCGTCATCATCCCCGACGCCGACATGTACACCAACAACTTCCGCTGCATGTTCATCCCGAAGAAGCTCAGCCCGCAGCAGGTTGAGGAAGGCGTCTGGCGCTGCACCAAGGAGTTCTATTCGTTCAAGTCGATGTTCAAGCGGCTGCTGATGCCGCCGAACAAGTTCACCTGGCAGGGCCTGACCGAGAACATGCTGTTCTGGTACGGCGCAAAGCGGCAGATCGACCCGGTCGATTACTATTGAGCCGGGCGGACCGGTCTGAAACGGCGAGATACCACGGGGCCGGAGCGATTCGCTTCGGCCTCGCGCGTTTTTAAGCCGTACCGCGCCGCGCTCAGAGCCGCTTGCCGGCCCCGGCGCCGGCGTCTGAGTCGTCAAAATTCAGGTAGGAATAGAGAGCCGAGAAGGCCAACGCGTGGAAAGCTGCCGCGTAGGCCGTGAGAAGCCTGAACTGCGCAACCTCGCCCGCCGCGCGCCCGGTGCTCAACCGCCAGAGTCCGAAGCCCGAGAAAACCACGAGCGCGTAAACCAACATCCAGAGCGCGAGCAGCCTCATCCATCGCGGAGCGCCGCGCATCGCCCTCTTCCACGCCTCGCGCCATCGCGAACCGCGCACCATTCTTTCGGCCGCGAGAAACGCCGGCATCCAGACGACAAAAACCCCGACGAAGGCTGCCACGGCCAACTCGAAGACCGTCGGCGTCCAGATTCCGGCAAGCGAAACAACGTGCAGGCACACGCTCGCCAGCGCACCCAGACCCGCCAGCACCGCAAACGGCACCGCCCACGCTCGGCCCGACATGGGAGTCTTGTAGCCGCTTGCGAACCGGCGTTCCAGACTATGCTATGAGCGCCGTTCCACAGGCGCGCGCATTCGACAATGAGCGCTGAGCCGGCCCTTCACTTGCCGACGAAATCGGCTGCGGCCGCAAACGTATCGCGCGAGACGCCGGGCCGGATCCGGTTTCGGCTGTCCACGTGAACAACCACCGGCACATGACGGCGCGCCTCGTCTTCATCCATTGCGCCGAACGTCGCGACAATGATGATGTCGCCGGGCGTGCCGCGAAGCGCCGCCGCGCCGTTGAGCGCCGCCTCGCCCGAGCCGCGCGGCGCTTCGATCGCGTAGGTCTCGAGCCTCTCGCCGTTGCTGACGTTCCAGACATGGACCTGCTCGAACGGGATGATTCCCGCCGCGTCGAGCAGGTCGCGGTCAATCGCGATACTTCCCTCGTAATCGGGGTCCGCTCCGGTAAGGGTCAGGCGATGGAGCTTCGCCCGCAGCATGATCCTGGTTGCCACCTTGCCTCCGAAAAATCGATGAATACGAAGTGCGCCGCGCGCTCGTACACTCACGCCTGGGGGCGCTCGGATGAAAGCGTCGAGGGGCGCAGCACCGTGTTGTCGATCAGGCGGGTATTGCCGACCCTGGCCGCGATTGCGAGCAGAATCGGACGCTCGAGCGTAGCCGCCGTCTGAAGCGTCTCGGCGTCAACCGCCTCGACATACTCGATCCTGACGCCTTCGGCCTGTTCGAGCACCGCTTGCGCCGCCGCGACCAGCTCGGCGGGCGTGCGCGCGTCCCACAGGTATTTCTCACGCGCGACCGAAAGCGCGCGGCTTAGAGCGAGCGCCTCGTGCCGCTCGCGCGGGTCGAGGTACGCGTTTCGCGACGACATCGCCAGCCCGTCGGCCTCGCGCACGATCGGCATCGGGACAACCTCGACGTCGAAATTGAGGTCGGCGACCATCCGCTGAATCGCGCGAAGCTGCTGAAAATCCTTCTCGCCGAAAAACGCCAGATGCGGCTTCGCGATATTGAAAAGCTTTGCGACAACCGTCGTAACGCCGCGAAAATGGTTGGGACGCGAGCGCC
>JAJYMR010000326.1 GCA_021786815.1 Deltaproteobacteria bacterium | reverse complement strand
GTGTTGCTTGTCGGTCGCACGGAACCACACCTGGTTGGCAATGTTCATGTGCCAATGGATACCGGCGGCGCGGCCAAGTCCTTCGCTTCCGCCGCCGGTCTTGATCAGCATCTGGATCTGCGTTGGCGTGTTCTTTTCATCATACCCAAAGTGAGCGAACACCTTCAGCTGCGCTCCATAAAATTTCTGCGGCCAATGACACTGCTCGCAGGCCGCACGCACCGGGCGCAGGTCCTTGATCGGAGTCGTAATTGGTCTTGGGTACTTGTCAAACAGGACAGCGTAAACCTGGTAGACGCCGGAGAGCTTCGATCGCACATACCAGGCGGCCCCGGGTCCGACGTGACATGCGACGCAGGAAACGCGTGCGTGCGGTGAATCCTGATAGGCCGTATATTCTGGCTTCATCACCGTGTGACAGGTCAGCCCGCAAAAGGTCACGGTATCAGTGAAGTGATAGGCCTTGTAAGTCGCGACCGTGCTACCCGCGACAAACAACACGAAGGAACCGATAAGGATTGCAAGCGCCTTCCGACCTCCGCTTGTATTCAAGTCGAGCTGCGGATAGCGCGGGATGCTGGGCTCCAGCGTTCGCCGACGCCTTCTCTCGCGCAACATCCCGGTGGGGATGAGCAGCAGCGCGAGAAGCGCTATTACCGGAAAGACCAGGTAAGCAAGGATTCCCAGATACGGATTCTGAACCCCGGTAGAGCTCAGGAGCAGGAGGAAAAACGCGTTAATGAAGATGAAGGCCGCTATCCCGATTCCCGCAAGGCTTACCCGGTTGTGAATCAAGCTGGGCATTCCGCCTTCGCTTGCCTGGTTCTCGGGCGCCTTCGGCTCCTCAAGACTCATACAGCCTTCATCACCTGTTCGCGGCGCATCGCAACCTTCGCAGCTCTGTCGTGCCTTGCGCACCAACCGCCGGCGATTCCAACGTTTTCACGCTCATCCACAGCAGGACAGCGCCGGCAACCGTAGACTGAAGGCACTTTTTCGGACAGTGGGAGCACCTTCTCTTATGAATGCAGCTTCTTTATGTAGTCGACCAACTCCTTTACTTGCTGGTCGCTCAGGTCGCCATACCCTGGCATCACCGCCGATTCGCCGACGGCAGGACCGCCGCCCTTGATAGCCTTCGCAATCCAGTCGTCGCTCTTGCCTTTAAGGGAGACGGCGAAATCAGACGGGGGCGGCGTGAGCACCTTCCCCGCGGGACCGTCGCCCTTGCCCGTCGCACCGTGACAGGCCTCGCACTTCTCGGCGTAGATCTGCTTCGCATCCTGTGCGAAAGAATATCCGCCCAGCATACCGACCAGGATCACCGTGCTCCCGGCGACTGTTATTCCCTTCATCAAACGACTCCCGACCTTCATCATCCATTTCTCCTTTATCCGGATCAGACATCACTTCCGGCGTTAGAACGTTTGCTTGAAAGACACATATCCGACGTTAGCGTTGTAAGGGGTTTCAGTGCTGTCCCCGAGGAACATCGAATTTGGCGAAGACGACATCCACTGCGTGGCGTTGTCGATTGCGAAATTGTTATACCCGAAGTGATTGAAAAAGTATCCGAACTTGACCCATGAATGTTTACGCACCTGATACGCGTACTGCACGATAAGCTGGTGAAACTGGCTTCCCACGTTGGGAAAGTCGGTGGCCGGATTGAGCGCTGCATCTCCATTGGCGTGAATCAGGCTGGTCCCGACCGCGTACGTGTACATTATCTGCAAGTGCGACTCATGCTTCAGGAATTGGTTGGCCGGGAAGTCGATGTCCATCCCCAGGTCGACGCTGCTCCCCTGGTCTCGCCCGTAGCTGGTCCAGACCTGTCCCGGACAATTTTCGGGAGTTTGCGCCTCCGCAATGGTGTTCGGGCACGCGGGCTGGCTGGGAATAGGCGCGTGCGTCTGACGCTGCATCGAAGCCATGTTCCAGTCTTCCGCCTGCCAGGAATAGTCCACGTAGAAATGCGTATTCGGGAACGGATTCCACGTGGCGCCCACCGACGGCGAGTAGTCCGAGCTATGCTGGAGCCCCAAGTCAGAGGCTGGAAAATAGTAGTCGTCGTAGTCGAACTCCGCGTAGAACGTGGTGTCTTCACGCGGCTGTACCTGCATGTAGAGATTCGCCTGATTGACATGAACAGTCGCTTCGTCGAACCGGCGAAGTGCGTCGACTTCGGTGAGACCCGCGTTCTGGTTTACCAGGCTCGTGCGGTTGTTGTTGTATCCGGGCGAATCGCGGAACGCGTACTGGTAGGAGCCCCGGAGTTCGAGCCACGTGTAGGGCGTCCAGTCGATTACCGGGCCGTAGGTCGTCTGGTCCTGCTGCAGAACCATCAGGCCTGAATTGTGATACGTGCTGATGTCGCCTATGAAGCGCGCCGCGAGGTCGTGTGTCAGGTTGTAGCTCGCGGTAAGGTTAATGTCCTGGTCGGAGAATGAGAACGGATAGGCTGTCGCACTCCACAGGCTCGCGACGTCGTTGAGCGTGGGCACGTTCGTGAAGACCATCGGGGGCGTCTGGTTGTTGTAGTCGTAATAACTGTAGGTGCCGCGCAGCTCGAGGCGCTCAATCGGGTCACTTACGAAGGTTGCGTTGACAAAGAACGGCTGCACGTCTCCACGCAGGCTCTGACGCGGCAGCGGCACCTGAGGAAGCGCGCTGTTGATCGTGTAGGGAATGAACGGCGCGTTCTGGAGCCAGAATCCGTACGACGCGCTCGCCATCACGTGCGTGTGAAACGGCAGCACGCCGCCGCCGTCGATTGTGAGGTTGTGCGCCTGGTTGTCGGGGTACATCGACATTTCGCCGCGGCACGGCCCGAGACCGTTGTCCGGACCGGGATACAACCCGGAATTCTGGCAGCTTCCGCCGGGACCGGTCATTTCGTCCCAGGTGTTCGGATTGTCCCAGGTCAGGGTGTCGTATTGATTTTCAAAGAACGATCCCTGATATTTGATGCCGCCGACCCACCCGTCCTTCGCGTACTGCGCGCCGACGCCATAGTTATAGGTGTAATACTGAATGGGCTGATAAAGCTCGGTGATGTTGTACGCACCCGGATTCGGGCCGAACATAGCGCCCCATGCTCTTCCGTCGCCGGTCGGATTCTGGAAGTTGTAGTCAGCCGTGAAAGTCCACTCGGAGGTGGGCGTGTAGGAGACGTGCAGGTTCGCGATACCCTCCAGAAGGGAGAGCGTGAGCGGCCGGGCGTTTGCGTCGACCCAAGTTCTGACGTTTTCACCCGATGGCTGGCCGGGCGTGGGCGCCGATGGACGGTTCACCAGGCTGAACGTGCCGCCGCTGCGCTGATAGGGCGACTCAGCGACACCGTTGCTGAAGAAATGCGGAATCTCCTGCCATTGGGCCTGAATGTCGAGGACGCCGTATTTGCCTGTGCGCAGTGTGTATAGCTCGTTCTTCTGTGCGACGTTGACGAGATCGAATTTTGCGTAATACTCCTGCTCCTTTCCGCCGAGCAGTAATCGCAGATGAGGCGCAATGACCTGCTGCGCGAAATCGCTGTATTCCTGGAATTTCGCCACCTGGGTGTAAGGCAAAGGCTGAGGATAGGCGCCAACCTCGGCCGAGCCGGTCGCGGTGACCGGCCCTATATCGACCTGCGCGCAAACCCGCGAAGCCGCCAGCAATACAACTGCGGCGCAAGCCCACAGGTAACGCAAAGACGTCCGGGATTTCATGCCCGTACTCCTCCGATTTCGCACGCGCTCGGCACTCGTCCGAACGCGCGCCTGCGGCGGCGTAACGCACCTTTTTATCCGGCTTTCATCTCTCCTTTGCCCTACCGGGTTAGCGCTTGTCCCCCTGGCGAATTGGATCCATGGACCTGCGAGTGGCAGTTGGTGCACGCGCGGTTGAACACGAGGACCGAGCCGATTCCCGCCGGCGTGCCCGGATGGAAAGTGCCGATGTGGCACTGCTGACAGAGCCTCGGCTCGCGGATCTTGAGCATGAAACGGTTAATCGACCCGTGCGGCGTATGACAGTCGTCGCAGTTCATCATCACGGGCGGATGGGTCCACAGGAACGGACCGCGCTTCTCCGCATGGCACCGGTAGCAAACCTCGTTGACGGTCGCGTCGCGCAGCATGTGCGGATACGGGCCACCGTGCGGATTGTGGCAATCGGTGCAAACCATCAATCCCTCCCACAACGGCATGCGCGACGGTAGCTCCATCTGCATGCGCTTGCGCATATGGCATCGCAGGCAGACCTGCGTCTGCGGACGGATCATGATGAACGGGTTCACCTGGCGCGCCGACGCGAGATTGAAACGCGGACTCACGTCGCGCATGACCGTATGGCAATCGCCGCAGGCAAGGCCGCGGAAGGCGTGTGTGCCGGCGCGCCAGAAAGCCTGCTGGCCGCCGCTGTGACAGGCCAGACACTTTGCGTTGTCGGCCTTCACCGAAGGGTCGAGCTTCGGGTTGAAGGTGATCATGCCGCCCACGTCCTTTCCGCCGCTCTTCACGTGGAGGCTTCCCGGCCCGTGGCATCCCTGGCATCCGAGCTGTTCAAGATCGTCGCGCGGATGGAGCATGAAGAGATGCCCCATCATCGTCTTGGTGAATTCCTGGGTCTCCTTGTAATGACACGCCTTGCACAGCTCGCCTGAGACGTACTGCGGCGTCTTCGAGGCCTCCTGGGCAGCCGGTGTCGCCGCAGCCGCTGGCGATGGAGACGCCGCGGGAGAAGCAACCGGCGATGACTTCGCCATTGGCGATGAAAGCGTGGCGCATCGCGCCCGCCCAATAATCAGGGTCGTCGAAACGGCAAGCGATAGAACGAACAAACCGATCAACTTCAGGCCGTCGGATTGTCGCTCCCCCATTGCCTCCAGCTCCAACGTTGAACGGACGGTGCACTGGACCGTGCCGCGCGTGCTTTCAAGACGAAACCGGCTTTTTGCGGATGTTCGCGGCAGCCGATTTTCAGCTTGACAGGGTGCCTCCTTCCGGCACCGCAGTCGAAATTGCCATCGTCTTACGCCTTTTCAATGCAACGGCTTACTGTGCAACGTTCGTGCCGTTTTTGATGCATCGCGACAGCGCGAATCAGCTTCTTTTGTGAAACCGATTGCTGCCTAACGCGTCAACGGCTGAGCGCTTTCGGGCTGCGGACTGTTTCCTTTCGGACAGACGGCCGATCCGCGCCGAGAGCTGCTTATTCTTCGATTTTTGTGGGGCAGGCGAGGCCGTACTTGGCGATCCTCGCATACAGCCGCTTGCGCGAGATTCCGAGCAGGCGCGCGGCCGCCGACAGGTTCCCCTCCGTCGCGTCCAGAGTTTGCCGTATCAGGTCGCGCTCAGCCTCGGCCAGGCTCTCCACCTGTCGTCCGAGCGCAACCTCTTCCGGCGTCCGGCCGGTAACCGACGGCGGCAAATCGTCAAGCGAGATCACCGCGCCGGTGCCGAAGGTCAGCGCGGTCTCGATTGCGTTGGATAGTTCCCGAACGTTGCCGGGCCACTCGTACTCGCGCATCGCCCGCATCGCGTCGTGGCTCACGGCGTCGTGGGACAGCGAGCGGCCGAGTCTGTGGTTGAACATCGCGATAAAGTGCGCGTTCAGCGTCGGGAGATCCTCGCGCCGTTCGCGCAGCGGCGGTATCCCGATAACCGCGGCCTGGAGCCTGTAATAGAGATCTTCGCGGAGATGGCCGCTCTGGACCGCCTCGCGCGGATTCCGATTGGTCGAAGCGATCACCCGCACGTTCACAGCCACTTCGGAGACGCAGCCTACCGGGCGCACGCGATGCTCCTGGAGCGCGCGCAGCATCCGCGCCTGCGCTCCAGCGCTCATTTCGGTTATCTCATCGAGGAAAAGCGTGCCGCCTTCGGCGGCCCTGAACAGACCTGACGCGGGAGCGTCCGCTCCCGAGAAGGCGCCGCGCACATGGCCGAACAGCTCGCTTTCGACAAGATCGCCGGGAAGCGCCGCGCAGTTGAGCGCGACGAAAGGCGCATTGCTCTCCGGACTGCATTCATGGATGGCGCGTGCGGCCAGTTCCTTTCCGGTTCCGGTTTCGCCCACGATCAAAACCGTGCC
>JAJYMR010000276.1 GCA_021786815.1 Deltaproteobacteria bacterium | reverse complement strand
TTCTGAAGCCATCGTGCCTTCCTTGGAAAACGGATGCTTTCGGCGCCAGGCGCGTGCGCGGCGCGGCCAGCGGTCGGCGCATTCTAACTCCAACGGCGGAAAAGTTGGAACCGCAACCGAGGGCGACGAAGCAGGATTGCGCCGGCTCGCTTCAAGGCAGCGTCCGGCCTGCGCGAGCCGGAGAGCGGCTTACATCCGTGCCGCGGTGCGGGCGGCGCCGATCGCGGTTGCGTAATCGGCGTGGTCGGGAATGACAAAGCCGCGGCCGAACATGAACTCAAGACGGCGGATCTTCTGCATGAAGCGGAAAATCCGGGTGATCTTGCCGGTAAGCACGATATCTTCCTGGCCGCAGGCGCGCGCGTTGGCGAGGCTCAGAACGCCGATTACCTCGACGATCATGTTGATGATCGCGAGCGCCTTGTCCTCCGGCGTTGCGTCCGCGCGAATCTTGCCGAAGTTTGCAGCGGTCGTTCCGGCAGGCAGATCGCCAATCGGTCCGCCGGCGATATCGCCGACCTTCAAGTCAACCCGCCTCAGATCGCCCCGGCTCGCCATCGCCTCCAGCGTATCGATACTCGAGACGCCGAGGATGTGCTTGGAGAGCCCAAGCAGCGTGCCGCCGCCTACGCCGGTCCCGCCGGTGTGGTCAATTTTTTCTCCGTTGACCGAGACGATTGCGGTGCCGGTGCCGAGCGACACGACTAGCGCGCGCTGCTTGCCGGCAAGCGAAGTCCCGCCGACGCCGATCGCGGTAAATTCGCTGACCTTCACGATCTGGCGGCCGAGCAGCCGTTCGCCCAGTGCGCGAGAGCCGGCTCCGGTTGCGGCAACCCGCTCCACCTGGTTGAGATCGATACCGTACTGTTCGACGAGCTTTCCGAGCGCGCCGGCCGCCGCGGCCACCGGGTCGTTCGCCTCGATCGTAACAACGTGGAATTCGCCGTCTTCGAGAATGACGGCGTCGGTCGTCGAACCACCGATATCGATTCCGACAATCATGTAGCCCCTGCCAGGTTGAACTGCTCCAAAGCTAAAACAGTCCGGCACTGTCGCGCAATTAGCTTGTGCCCCCGGCCCGGCACCCCAGCTTGCCGCCGCGCCGCCATGTGCTAGGTTCACAAAATGACGCGTCGAAAGCCGCAGACTTCCGGCAGCCTGTTTCCGCCCAAGGCCCCTGCTGCGAGGCCGCTTGCGGACAGGATGCGGCCGGCGACTCTGGAAGAGGTCGTCGGCCAGGAGCATTTGCTCGGTCCGGGCAAGCTTCTGAGCGAGATGGTCGCGGCGCGCCGGCTCCATTCGATAATCCTCTGGGGTCCGCCGGGTTCGGGAAAGACGACCCTTGCGCTTCTGCTCGCAAGGCAACTCGATGCTGCATTTGTTCCGATCAGCGCGGTGAGCGCCGGTGTCGCCGATTTGCGCGCGGCGGTCGAGGATGCGCGTCGCGAACTCGAGCTTAGCAACCGGCGCACGGTCGTGTTCATCGACGAGATCCATCGATGGAATCGCGCGCAACAGGACGCCTTTCTGCCGCACGTCGAGAGCGGGCTCGTCACCCTCATCGGCGCGACGACCGAAAATCCCTCGTTCGAAGTCGTGGCGCCGCTGCTTTCGCGGGCGCGCGTCCTGGTCCTGAACGCCCTTTCGGAAGACGCCGTCGCCGTACTCGTAAAGCGCGCGATGGGCGATTCGGAGCGCGGGCTCGGCGCGCTCGCGCTTGCGCTCAGCGACGAGGCGCTCTCTGAGATTGTGAGATTCGCCGCGGGCGACGCGCGGCGCGCGCTCAACACGCTCGAGATCGCGGCCGAGCTTGCGCAGAACGCGGGCCGAAGCGCGATCTCGCCCGAGGACGTGCGCGAGGCGGCGCAGCACAAGGCGCTTCTCTACGATCGCGCGGGCGAGGAGCATTACAACGTCATCTCCGCGTTCATCAAGAGCATGCGCGGCAGCGATCCGGACGCGGCGCTGTACTGGATGATGCGGATGATCGAAGCGGGCGAGGACCCGCTCTTCATCGCGCGCCGGATGGTGATCTTCGCGGCTGAGGACGTGGGCAACGCCGACCCGCGCGCGTTGCAGGTCGCGATCGCGGTCAAGGAGGCGGTCGATTTCGTCGGATTGCCCGAGGGCGTGATTCCGCTCGCGCAGGGCGTGACGTATCTGGCGGGCGCGCCCAAGTCGAACGCGTCGTATCGCGCTATGCTGAAGGCGCGGGAGGAAACGCGAGAGCATGGCGCGCTGCCCGTCCCGCTTCATCTGCGCAATGCGCCGACGTCGCTGATGCGCTCGCTCGGATACGCGAAAGGCTATCGGTATCCGCACGACTTCGAGGGCGCGACCGTCGAGCAGGAATATATGCCCGAGCGGCTTCGCGAAAGCCGCTATTACGAACCATCCGAGCGGGGTTATGAGGCGAGAATTCGCGAGTATCTTGCGCGGGTGCGCGAACAGAGAGCAGCCGCGCGGCAACGGTCACGCGCGGACAAAAACGACAAAACCTAACGCCCCAAACGCAAACCGCGGAAAGGAACTCATCCCTTCCGCGGTCCGCAGTCACGACGCGTCGATTACTTTGCGCCCAGAACCGAATCCTTAAGCGACTTTGCCGGGGTGAACCGCAACCGCGTGCGGGCCGGAATCTTGATCTCCTCTCCGGTGGCCGGATTGCGCCCCTTGCGCGCCTTGGTCTTGCGCTTGCGGAAGATTCCCAGCCCCGCAAGACGAAGCGAGCCCTCGCGCTTAAGCTCGCGAACCACCAGGCTTGTAAGTTCCTCCAGCGTGGTCTTGGCTTGCTTCTTCGAGATGCCGACCTTGTCAGCCAGATGGGCTGCTACCTGCGACTGCGTCATCATCCTCCTCCTTGCGGCCCGGCTCGCGGGCTTTGCAAGAGCGTGAACCAGCCAGAGACGTATTGCAAGCGGCGCGCGTGCGATTTCTGCGCTTTTTCCTAGGGATCAGGCGAGTTTTTCAACAACACCCGCGTTTGGCCACTGTCCCACAGGCACTTGGAGAAGCGTGGATAAGTTTAAGCCGATGAGGCAAGTCTTTCGGGACTCCCGTCGATTCAGTAACGCACTTCGATCAGGAACAAGCCTCCGGGCGGCGCAGGCGCGGGAGCGGCGGCCCGCTCGCGGCTTAAGAGCAGTTCGGAAATCGTCTCGGGCGAGCACTTGCCGCGTCCCGCTTCGACCATCGCCGCCACCATCGTGCGCACCATGTGGCGCAGAAAGCTCGACGCCTCTACCCGGTAGGTGAAACGCTCGCCCGCGCGCGACCATCCGCTCTCAAGCACGCGCCTGACAGTGCTTTTCACCTCCGTGCCGAGCGTGCGGAAGGCGGCGAAATCATGCTCGCCGAGAAACAACCGCGCCGCGCGGTTCATCGCGTCGAGTTCGAGCGGTTCGCGCACCTGCCAACTGTAACGATATTCGAACGCCGAGCGTATCGCACGGTTAAGCACGCGGTACTCGTAAACGCGCGAACGTGCGTCGCGGCGCGAATCGAAATCGTCGGGCGCCTGCGCGACGCCGAGCACAACGATGTCAGGCGGCAGAAGGGCGTTGAGTGCGCGATGCAGTTCGGCCATCTCGAACGCGCGAGGCAGGCTGAATGCCGCGACCTGGCCGAGCGCGTGAACCCCGGCGTCGGTTCGTCCCGAGCCGCGCACGCGCACCGGCGTGGAAAAGATACGCCCAAGCGCGTCCTCAAGCCGCGCCTGGATCGAATCCTGGCCGGCCTGTATCTGCCAGCCGAAATAGTTCGACCCGTCGTATTCGACCGTGAGCCTGGCCTGCATCGAACTTGTCGCGCCGCCGCGAGAGGCGGCGTTCAATGCGCGGTGAGAAGAACGTTCTCGGCTATCCAGAGCGCGTTCAGCGCGGCAAGCCTCGCATTGTCGAACACGCAGAAAAGCGTGCTTGCGCCCGGACTCTCGTCCATCCTGACCATGACCGCTTCCTGCCCGAGCGCGTCGATAATGCCGAGCGGCTTCTGGTCCTCGACGAGCAGGATTCCGGGTGCCGCGCGAAGGCGCTCGCGCCAGTTCGCGTTCTCGGGCGGCGCGGGAAGCTGGATTGCCAGGACCGAGCCGTGAAGAATCGGCACGGTCATCATCTGGAACGCGATAGCCGGCCGATGCTCCAGCATGAAATGCGTTTGCGCAACGAGCACGCCGGCGGTTTCGCGATCTTTTCCGGTGACAAAGACGTTGAACCCGCGCTGAATTTCATCCGGCTCTAGGTCGAGGCTTCCGCTCAGAAGGTCGGCGGATTGTTGGACCGTCGCGGTGACGACGTCGCGCCCGCTCGCGCTCGCGCCGGTCATCAGGGCGGCACCGACGAAGCCCGATTCAGCGCCCAGCGAGCGCAGTATCGTGGCGAGTGCGTGAGCCGCCGGATGCGGCAGCGCGAAAACCATCCTGCCGCGCATCTCCTGAAGACGCTCGCGCGGCGTGAGCGCCGGCGAAACCATCGGAACCTCCGCCGCGGGAAGGCGAAGTGCCGCGCTCAAATCGACCAGCACAGGTCCCGGCCTTGCCTGCACGATCTCGCGCGCAACCGGCTCCGGAACGGCCAGAAAGGCAAGGTGGAACCCGCGCAGCTCGTCCGGCGCGCCGAGTTCCTCGACTTCCAGTTCCTCTTCCAAGCCTTCGACGCCGACCGTTTGCGACGCGCCTTCGGCCGAGGCGAACAGCGCCAGTTTTCCCTTCGGAAATGCTCTTGTTTCGAGAAGCTCGACGAGCTGACTTCCGACCGCGCCCGTGGCCCCAACCACCGCCACCCTTGGTTCGCGTTCGGTCGCCATCGGATTACCCGGCTTCCGGTTCGAGCGCTTCAATTCGCTCGCGCACCAACCGCCCCATCGCCTTGCATCCGAGCAGCTTTCCCTGCGGCGCGGCTCCAAGATCGCGGGTGCGATAACCCTCATGGATTACGGATTCGACCGCGCGCTCTATCAGTTCGGCCTCGGCGCGCATCCCGAGCGAATGTTCGAGCAGCATCGCGCCCGACAGGATCGCGGCCAGCGGATTCGCCTCGTCGCGTCCGGCGATGTCCGGCGCGCTGCCGTGGATCGGTTCGTACAGTCCGACCCGGAATCCCGCGCTGTTGATGTCCTCGCCGAGCGACGCCGACGGCAGCATCCCCATCGAGCCCGCCAGCACCGAGGCTTCGTCGGTCAGGATGTCGCCGAACATGTTCTCGGTGACGATCACGTCGAAATCGCGCGGTCGGCGCACCAGATGCATCGCCATCGAATCGACGAGCTGATGATCGAGCGTCACGTCCTTGTATTCCTTCGCCAGTTCCGAGGCGATCTCACGCCACAGCCGCGAGGTGGAAAGCACGTTGGCCTTGTCCACCGAAGTGAGCTTTCTTCGGCGGTTGCGCGCAAGCTCGAAGGCGAAACGCAGGACCCTGGTTATCTCCTGTTCGCTGTAAAAGCAGGTGTCCACGGCTTCGCGTCCGTCCTTGCCCTGGCGTTTTTCACTCGGCTTTCCGTAGTAGAGGCCTCCGGTCAGCTCGCGCACCACGACCAGGTCCACGCCGTTAAGGAGGTCGGGCTTTAGCGGCGAGGCGGGAATGAGTTCGCGCAGCGTCTTTACCGGGCGGACGTTGGCAAACAGCCCGAGCGCCTTGCGCAGGCCGAGCAGTGCCTGCTCGGGACGCTTGTCGGCGTTGGGATTGTCCCACTTGGGACCTCCCACGGCGCCGAGCAGAATCGCGTCCGACTCCTGCGCTAGTTTGAGAACGTCGTCTGGAAGCGGCGTTCCAAACTGATCGATCGCATGCCCTCCGGCGACGCCCTCTTTGAACTCGACGTCCACCGCCGAACGGCGCGCGACCATCCTGACCACCTGAAGCGCCTCTCCGGCGACTTCGGGCCCGATCCCGTCACCTCTCAGAACTAAAACCTTGTAGGCCATTTACAAGCGCGGAAAGTGATTTTGGCTGTGATGAGCCGGCGTGCGTTATCCCCTGGGACTTACGAAGCAACGCACTAGCCTTTAGCCCAACTGAGCAGTTCCGGCAAGCCCCTTATTGTTATCGAAGCCTTCCGCTGGCAGAAACCGGCATAACCCGTGCGCCTAACCT
>JAJYMR010000156.1 GCA_021786815.1 Deltaproteobacteria bacterium | reverse complement strand
CGGCAGGATTGAAAACAAGATGCGGGCTGGGTCCGATGCCCCTCATCTCAAGCAGCCGCAGGGTGCCTCCCTCCTCTGGAGGGCTGTCTGGAGCCGGCTCCAAAGATTCAAGAAGCGCCCGGTCAGAGAAAGGCTCATCGATAAGCAGGTCGCCCAAGTCCGGAGCTTGGGCGCTGAAGAGCTGATCCCGCTCATCGGCCGATAGATAGAAATCCGAGAAGAGCCTATTTTGGAGGTCCACTAGCGACAAAGAAGACTGCCAGTCAACGTGGCGGTAAAGCCAGGCCGCCAGCGAGAAGGTCGGAATCCCGACCAGCTTGTCCCGATCCAACTGCTCCCTCAAGACTTTAACGTACCCGACATCCCAGCCCCACTGATTCGTCTTTCGGACATGAATGAAGGCCTTCGCTAGGTGCCCCCTCGTGCGGGTACTTTGCGACCCAGAGGACGCATACTTCGGCGAGAGCCACCGCCCTGCCCTGCTTGACGTCCGAAACGGCTGAAAGAAGTATTTCGACGTGGGATCCGGCTTGTAGTACGTCTCGAGAAATTCCTCCTCGGCCGCGTTAATGGGGAAGGGTACCGTGTTTCCGACCGGCAGACCTGCCTTCTTGCATACGAGGTAGGTGATGCCGAAGAAGGGATGCAGAGAGCGCAGCTCGGATAAGGCCAGACGGACCACTTCTGGTCGGAGATACATCTCAGTCGCTAGGAGAGCGCCTTCAACTGTTCGACCGCGTAACGGCAGAAGTCCGGCTGCAGCTCGATTCCGGTAGCCGCTCGACCCGACAAAACTGAAACCCGGAGCGTCGTGCCCGCCCCCGCGAAAGGATCCAGCACGGCTCCCGAAGGGGGGCAACCGAGATCCAGGCACCGCTCAACGAGTTCGTCCGGAAATGGTGCGGTGTCAATTCCATTTGTGGGCTTAGGCCTCGCCGGTATCGTCCAAACATCCTCTTCGACGACGACGTCTGATAGCGCCTGCCTATTGAAAAAGTAACTGCGGGATTTCGCGAACATGAAGATGTACTCGTAGCTGCGTCGCGGCCTGTCCTTCACGGTCTCGGCAAGCGCGTGTTTGCGGTGCCAAATGATGGCGCTCCGGAGAACCCAATTACGGCGGCCCATCTCGATTGCGACGCGCCACGGTATCCCTAGCATCGATTTCGGCCTAACGCCGATGCCCACTCCTCCGCTTTTATCAACCGCCCGCAAACCGAACCTTCGTTTCGAGCTTTTCGGGTCGACTCCGTGAGACTTCCCCTTTCCCGAATAGTACGTGTCGCCCAGATTCAGAAACAGAAGCCCGCGTTTCCGCAACACGCGATAGGCGCCGTCCATGATGTCTGCCAGGGAGCCTATGTATTCCGGGACCGTCTCCTCGTGCCCCACCTGGCCAGCAACACCGTAGTCGCGTAGCCAGTAGTAGGGAGGCGAAGTCACGATGCAGTCGAATTGTTCTTCCGGGAGACGCTGAATGACCGCCTTCGCGTCCCCAAGGAACATTTCCCACCTCACCCGCCGCCTGCCCATTCCGGTCCAATAGGTCTCGTCACCGAGAGACGCCGCGCCTACAGCCACCCGAATTCCTCCCGAGCACTAACCATGAAGCACTTAGTCCGATGCCCAGCAAGGCCGCCCAAAGCCCGGCTTAACGATTAGCCGCAGCGGCCCACTGCTGTCGGTGCCCAAAGCGCACGGATAAAGCGCCATCGACAGACCGCCCGTCGAAGGCCGCACGCCCCCAATCAACGAAGTGAACCTTCGTTCGGGCCGAGTCTAGCCTGCTGGGAAACGGCCATCAACAAAAGGCGGCGTCGTCGCCGCTACCGGCGTAAGCCCCTGCCGCCCGCCGCGAGCGTCGGCAAACTTACCGGCCCACGATTACTTCGGCGGGGGCGTAGCCGAGGCGGATCGCCAGTACGACTGCGGCCACGGCGAAGCCCTGCGCGTCTTGCGACGCGCGGGTCTCGTGGGCCGGTTAGCCGAACATTTCCTTTAGCTTATCGACGAAGCCCTTTGACTCAGGATGATTTACGTCCTCGCCGGAAGCGCGGGCGAACTCCTCGAGCAGTTCGCGCTGGCGAGCCGTCAACCTCTTGGGCGTTTCGACCTTGATCTTGACCAGTTCGTCGCCGCGCCCATACCCGTGCAAATCGACGATCCCCTTGCCCTTGAGGCGCAGGACTTTTCCCGATTGCGTTCCGGCCGGGACTTTCAGCTTCACTTTGCCTTCGAGCGAGGGAACCTCGATATCACCGCCGAGCGCCGCCAGAGGAAAGCTGATCGGAACCTCGATGATTATGTCGTTCTCCTGGCGCACGAACATCGGATGCTCGCGGACGTGGATAACCACGTAGAAATCGCCTGGAGGACCGCCGCCGTAGCCCGCTTCGCCCTCGCCGCGCAGCTTGAGCCGCGAGCCGCTGTCCACGCCGGGTGGAATCCGCACCGAGAGGGTTTCCTGCCGCTTGATGCGGCCCTGGCCCTGACATTTTGGGCACGGATCGACGATCATCGAGCCTTCGCCGCGACATTGCGCGCACGTGGTCGCTATCGAAAAGAAGCCTTGTTGCGTGCGGACCTGGCCGGTTCCGCGGCAGTTGGGGCACGTCTTGACGCTCGCGGTGCCGCCGCGCGCACGGGTTCCGTTGCAAGCATCGCACTGCGCGAGGCGCTGGAACTTGACGGTTTTCTCGGCACCGCGCGCCGCTTCCTCGAAATCGATCTCGAGGTCGTAGCGCAGGTCGTCTCCGCGCCGGGTGCGCGAGCGCGAACGCCCGCGCCCGGTGCCGAAAAAGTCGCCGAAAATGTCGGAGAAGACTTCCTCGAAACCCTGGGTAAAGTCGAATCCGCCGAAGCCTCCGCCCGGGCCGCCGCCGGGTCCCTGAAAAGCCGCATGCCCGTAGCGGTCGTACTGGGCGCGTTTCTCGGGATCGGAGAGTACCTGGTAGGCCTCGTTGATCTCCTTGAAGCGTTCCTCGGCTTGTTTGTCGCCAGGATTACGATCGGGATGGAACTGCACGGCCAGCCGACGGTAGGCCTTCTTGATCTCCTCGTCGCCCGCCGCGCGGCTGACGCCAAGCAGCTCGTAATAGTCGTGGTTTCTCTCTGCCGGCATCGCGCAGCGAATTTTATTCCAGCGCGGGCGTCGATTCCATCAGTCGCGCTAACACTCACGCCGCGACCGGGTTTCGACGCCCGCCAAGCGCCGGACTTTCCTTACTTTACTTCCTTGAAGTCGGCGTCCACCACGTCCTCTTTGCCGCCGGCTTCCTTGCCGCTCTCACCGGCCTCGGCACCGGCACCAGCGCCTGCACCGCCGCCGTCGTGGGGCGCTTCGCCTGGCGCGCCCGCGCCGGCCTGGCGAGTCTTGCTGTACATCGCCTCGGCCAGCTTGTGCGACGCCGTCTCGAGAGCCTCGGTGACCCGCTTTAGTTCGTCGAGGTCCTTGGACTCGAGCTTGCCCTTGGCATTCTGAAGCGCCTCTTCGACGTTCTTGCGCGAGGCCTCGTCGAGCTGTGCGCCATACTCCTTGAGCGTCTTCTCGGTGGTGTAAATCAGGTTGTCGAGCCGGTTGCGCCCTTCGGCAAGCTGGCGGCGCGTCTTGTCGTCCTGCGCGTGCTGCTCCGCCTCGCGCACCATCCGCTTGATCTCCTCTTCGTTAAGCCCCGAGGACGCGGTGATGCGGATAGACTGCTCCTTATTGGTGGCGTGATCCTTGGCCGAAACGTTGACGATACCGTTGGCGTCGATATCGAAGGTGACCTCGATCTGCGGCAGGCCGCGCGGAGCGGGCGGGATGCCGACCAGGTCGAACTGGCCGAGCAGTTTGTTGTCCGCCGCCATCTCGCGCTCGCCCTGGAAGACTCGGATCGTGACCGCGGTCTGATTGTCCTGGGCGGTCGAGAAGACCTGGCCCTTGCGAGTCGGGATGGTCGTGTTCTTCTCGATAAGCTTCGTGAACACGCCGCCCAGCGTCTCGATACCGAGCGAAAGCGGGGTCACGTCGAGCAGCAGGACATCCTTGACCTCGCCCTTGAGAACCGCGCCCTGGATCGCCGCGCCCACCGCGACGACTTCGTCGGGGTTGACGCCCTTGTGCCCTTCCTTGCCGAACAGGCGCTTGACGCGCTCCTGCACGGCAGGCATCCGGGTCATCCCGCCGACCAGGACGATTTCGTCTATGTCCGAAGCCCTGAGCCCGGCGTCCTTCAGCGCGGTTCGGCACGGCTCTTCGAGCCGGTCGAGCAGATCCGCGCACAGCGCCTCGAGCTTGGCCCGGGTGAGTTTCATGTTCAGATGCTTCGGCCCGGAAGCGTCGGCGGTGACGAAGGGCAGGTTGATATCCGTCTCCATCACGGTCGAAAGCTCGCATTTGGCTTTCTCGGCCGCTTCCTTAAGCCGCTGCAGCGCCATCCGGTCCTTGCGCAGGTCGATACCCTGATCCTTGCGGAATTCGTCCGCCAGGTAGTCGATTACCCGCTGGTCGAAGTCCTCACCGCCGAGGAAAGTATCGCCGTTGGTCGCCTTGACCTCGAAAACGCCCTCGCCGAGTTCGAGAATCGAGATATCGAACGTGCCGCCGCCCAGGTCGAAGACTGCTATCTTCTCGTCCTTCTTCTTGTCCAGGCCGTAGGCCAGCGACGCGGCGGTAGGCTCGTTGATGATGCGCAAGACGTTGAGTCCGGCGATCCGGCCCGCGTCCTTGGTGGCCTGGCGCTGGCTGTCGTTGAAGTATGCGGGCACGGTGATTACCGCCTCGGTAACCTTCTCGCCCAGGTAGTCCTCGGCGGTCTGCTTCATCTTTTGCAGGATGAAAGCGGAGATTTCCGGCGGGCTGTACTTCTTGTCCCGGATCTCGACCCAGGCGGCGCCGTCCTCGGCCTTCACCACGTGATAGGGCAGGACTTTGAGCGCTTTCTGGACTTCGAGATCCTCGTAGCGCCGGCCCATCAGGCGCTTTACCGCGAAGACCGTGTTCTGGGGATTGGTAATCGCCTGCCGGCGCGCAATCTGCCCCACCAGACGCTCGCCGGAATCAGTAAACGCAACCACCGACGGGGTGGTGCGGCTGCCTTCAGCGTTGGCAATAACGACCGGATCGCCGCCTTCCATAATCGCGACGCAGCTATTGGTCGTGCCAAGATCTATTCCTATTACTTTCGCCATTTTCAGTTAGACCCCTGTTTTATGGGTAACCACCATCGAGCTTTTTTCAACGCTCGGGCTTGTCGTCGTCGCCAGGTTCGGCATTCTCCGCTCCCTTAGCGACCACTACTCGCGCCGGGCGCAGCACCCGCTCGCCAACCTTGTAGGCGCGATGGAATTCCTGGACCACCGTGTTGGGCGGATGCGTGTCGCTGGGTACGTGGTCGATGGCCTCGTGGTGGGCAGGATTGAAGGGCCGGCCGACTGATTCCTCGGGCGTCACGCCCTGCGCCTTGAGAAAGTCGAGCATCGAGGCGAGAACCATCTCCACGCCCTCGACGATCGACTTACCGTTTCCCCCGCCTCGCGCCGCGGCGACCGCTCGCTCGAGGTTGTCGACTACCGGCAGCAGGTCGCGCAGAAGGTTCTCACGCTGCAGGCGGATCGATTCCTCGCTTTGCTGGCGGATACGTTTGCGGACGTTCTCGGACTCGGCAAGCGTTCGAAGATACTTGTCCTTGAGTTCCGCTATTTCCTTGTCCTTGCGGGCAATAGCTTCTTTCAGTGATTCCACCTCCGCCTTGAGAGCCTCAGCCTCGGCCGTCGTCTCGGCCTCCGGAGCGTCGGCCGCCGCCTCATGAACCGCAGCTTCTTGCTCGGGCTTGTCCGCGCTCGTGGGTTCCTTCATCTCCATGTGCGCGTGCTCCCGCTCCCGTTCGGTTTTCGACTCGTTCCTGTCTCTCCTGCTCATTTTTCAACCGTACTCGACGTCAACATAATCACGATTTCGCCCATCGCCACCTCATCGGCGGAAAATTGTTTGATTTGCGCACGGTTCACGCCGCGCTCGCAGAGGGCCCGGCTGCAACAGCTCCGCGGCTTGCGGCGAGTCTGGGTCTCAGCCGACGCCAAAAAGTCCGGGATATTCCGAAAGGGACCGCCTTCAGGCGGTCAATGCTCGAAAATCCGCGACAGGGTTCTGGCAGTATACTCGACCAGCGGGATAACCCGCTCGTA
>JAJYMR010000003.1 GCA_021786815.1 Deltaproteobacteria bacterium | reverse complement strand
ACAGCTTCCCATCCAGCCTCCATCGTCGCTCCTCGTGCCGGCCGCTTTTTTTACCAGCGCGGTGGGCATGATCGTGATAGTCAGCCGGCGAAAAGCTCTAACTCAGGTGCTCGGATATCTCGCTCTTGAAAATGGCGTTTACGCTTTCGGCGCCGCCGTCGCTCTTCGACTGCCGGTTCTCGTGGAACTCGGCATTTTGCTCGACGTCTTCGTGGGAGTCTTCGTGATGGGCATTGCCATATTTCATATCAGCCGAGAGTTCGATCATATCGACACGGATAAACTGACAGCTTTGACCGACCGACTTCGATGATTACGCTGCTCGTTCTGATACCGGCTTTCGGCGGGATTCTGGCGTTTTTCGTGGGATCCGATCGGCGACGACGGATTCTCCTGCTGTCCGTCGCCGTGGCGCACACCGCGCTCAGTCTCACGACCTGGGTTGTGTTACCCGCGCCGGCATTGAGCGGCTGGCTGGCCGAAGATGCGCTGGGAAGACTCATTGAGACCCTGACCAGCGTTCTGTTCCTGGCCGCCGGCTTTTACGCCGTGGCCTATCTTCGTGAGGAACGAGGCCGGCAGCATACCGATTTCGAGGAAGGATTTTTCTTCTCGAACGCTCGGGAGGCGAGCTTCACCGGCTGTCTGCTCCTCTTTCTGGCCGCGATGACCCTGGTCACCGTCAGTCAGCAACTCGCGCTGCTGTGGGTCGCGGTTGAGGCCACGACGCTGGCGAGCGCTCCGCTAATTTACTTTCATCGGCATCACCGATCGCTGGAAGCGACATGGAAGTATCTGCTCATCTGTTCGGTCGGAATTGCGCTCGCTCTGTTGGGAATTTTCTTCCTGGCCGTGGCAGCCACGAATCCGGACGGTTCCGCCGTCTCGCTCGTCGTGCAGGCGCTCCGGTTGAACGCTCGCCATCTGAACGTCCCGTGGTTCAAGGCCGCTTTCGTGCTGCTCCTGGTTGGCTATGGAACCAAGATGGGGCTTGCTCCATTTCATACCTGGTTGCCCGACGCTCACAGTGAAGCTCCCTCGGTCGCTTCCGCGCTCCTCTCGGGGGCGCTGCTCAACTGCGCCTTTCTGGGGATACTGCGGGCTCAGGAGATCTGCGTGGCGGCCGGTCTTGCGGCTTTCAGCGATAGGTTGCTGCTGGTCTTTGGCCTGCTCTCAATGGCGGTGGCCGCAGTGTTCATTTCCGGTCAGACTGACTACAAGCGCATGCTCGCCTACTCAAGCGTCGAGCACATGGGAATTCTCGCCGTTGGTGTGGGCCTCGGAGGCGCGGCGGTTTTTGGCGCGGTGCTGCATGTGATTAATCATTCGCTGACCAAGGCGATGCTTTTCATGGTGGCCGGAAACCTGTTGGCCGTTTATCGTACCAAGAGCACCAGGGATGTCGCGGGCGCTTTGACCGTGTTGCCGGTCTCCGGTGTGTTGTGGCTGTTGGGGTTGTTCGCGATTACCGGTTCTCCGCCGTTTGGACCGTTTATCAGCGAATTTATAATTCTGAAGGGCGCATTGGATCAGGGCCAAATGTTCGTCGCTGTCGCCTATCTTGTGATCCTTGCAATAATTCTGGCGGCGATGGCTCGGCCGGCGCTCGCGATGGCGCAGGGAACCCCCGGCGAGCATGTTTCCGCCGCGCCGGAAGGAAGCATTGCGTTAAGCGTTGTTCCGGCAATCCTCGGTATCGCGGTTCTCGCGATGGGAATTTACGTGCCTCCGGTTTTAACTCGCGCACTCCAGGAGGCCGCGCACCTGCTTGGCTAAATCCGGCATGACGAGCGTTTTGCCATCTTTCCATAACGGCGAGCCGATAGCTCTCGGCAGCATCCCGTCTGTGCCGATGCGCGAGTTCAGAGCCGCAATCATATCCGCGGTGAATAGCGGTTCCAGGCTGACCGCGCTTTTCGGCACGCAGATGGAAAATGGGCGCATCCAATTGATTGGCATACTCGCCGATCCGCTTACCGGCAGCCTTTCCTCAATCGGCAGCGAGGTGGGCGAGTCCTATCCGTGTTTGACACTCGATTGCCCTCAAGCGCATTGGTTCGAGCGCGAAATTGCGGAGCAGTGGAACGTCGAACCGCAAGGCCATCCGTGGCTCAAGCCGATCCGGTTCCACCCACCTTATCGGAGGTCCGTCGCTGCTCAAACTCCGCTCCCTGGAGCGACCGAATTCTTTACCGTCGGTGGAGATGAAGTCCATGAGGTCGCCGTCGGTCCCGTACATGCGGGAATCATCGAGCCAGGCCATTTTCGCTTCCAATGCCACGGCGAGCGTGTTTTTCACCTGGAAATATCGCTCGGCTATCAGCATCGCGGAATCGAACCTGCGCTTGTCGGCGGCCCAGGAAAACGAACGATCCATTTGATTGAAACCCTATCCGGAGATACCTCGATTGGGCACGCAACCGCGTATTGCGAAGCGCTCGAGGGTCTAAGCGGTACTGCGGCTCCGGCCCGCGCTCAGGTGCTCCGCGGCATAGCGCTCGAACTCGAACGCCTCGCTAATCATACCGGTGACCTTGGGGCCTTGGCGGGTGACGTCGGCTATCTACCAACGGCTGCGTATTGTGGCCGGATTCGCGGCGACTTCCTCAACCTGACTGCGGCAATCTGTGGAAGTCGTTTCGGCCGGGGCATGCTCAGGCCTGGTGGCGTGTTGTTCGATCTCGATGAGCACCTCGCAGCAGAACTTTCGCGGCGTCTGGATATGGCATTGAGGGACGTCCATAGTGCGGTCCGCCTCATGTGGGATGCGCCATCGGTGCAGGCCCGCTTCGAGGAGACCGGCACGGTTTCACGCCGGACTTGTGACGCGCTTGGGCTGGTCGGCCCCGTAGCCCGTGGCTGCGGTGTTGAGCGCGACATTCGCCAGGACTTTCCGAGCGGCATCTTCAGGTTTGCCCAGATCCCCATATCGAAGTGGGATACCGGCGACGTTTTTGCGCGCGCATGGGTGCGATGGCTCGAAATCCAACGATCGGGCACTTTTGTTCGGGAACAACTTGCCTCCTTACCTCAGGGCCCCGGCCGTGCGGCCGTGGGACCGCTACGACCCGCACATCTGGTCGTTTCTCTAATCGAAGGTTGGCGGGGGGAGATCGCTCACGTGGCTATCACTGACGACAGCGGGCGGTTCGGTCGCTACAAGGTCGTCGACCCGTCATTTCGTAATTGGATGGGCTTGGCGATCGCGATGCGCGACCAACAGATATCCGACTTTCCACTGTGCAACAAAAGCTTCAATCTCTCTTACTGCGGGCACGATCTCTGAGGAGAGACAGTGTCGAGTTTACTAATCACACGACTACGCCAAGGCAAACGCACGCTGCCATTCCCGGAAGCCGAGCCGAATCTGCCGGATCGATTTCGCGGTCTGCCGATAATTGGTGAGTCACAGTGCCCATCCGGCTGCAAAGCCTGCGTTGACGCATGCCCGACCGACGCAATAGCCAACGATGGGGAGCTGCGCATGGATCTCGGGCGATGCCTCTTTTGCGCGGAATGTTCCAACGCGTGTCCGCAAGGGGCGATCAAGTTCGGCCGACAATATCGCCTTGCAACGACCGAGCGAGCCGACCTGATTGTGAGCGCTGGACAGGCTCTGAAGCTCACCCACCGCCTGGCCGGCGACATTCACCGCGTTCTCGGCCGCTCGCTCAAGCTCCGGCAAGTCAGCGCCGGCGGATGCAACGGATGCGAATCGGACGTTAACGTCCTTAATACCGTCGTCTTCGATCTTGGACGCTTCGGCATCCAGTTCGTGGCGTCGCCCCGCCATGCGGACGGTCTTCTCATCACCGGTCCCGTTACCCGGAACATGAGGCTCGCGCTCGAGAAGACCTACGAGGCCGTGCCTGACCCGAAGATTGTGATCGCAGTCGGTGCGTGCGCGATCTCCGGCGGCCCATTTCGCGATCATCCCGAAGTTTTGAATGGTGCGGAAACTATTTTGCCAGTCGATCTCTTTGTTCCCGGCTGTCCTCCGCATCCAATAACCATTCTCGATGGATTGCTGCGTCTTCTCGGGAAAATCAAACTCTGAAGAGTCCTTCGCTCTTCCTCAAGAGCATTCACGCCGAGCGGGCCACCGGCATCACCCAATCGTGTCCCCGGGGGACAAAATCGGGGAGAAGTTGGCCGCTTTCGGTAGAGGTCGAAACTGATAAGCCCGCGAAAAGATTACTTTTTCTTACCGGGCTCTCCCCGCTCAGGATTTTCAATTCTTCCGGTCTCCACATCTCAGGTCCCTGATTTCGCTAGCTCTTTCCGTTTTCCGAACCTCCGGCGGACAATCCGCCACAGCCGCCTCCAGAGCCGACCCCCAACGCCATCGGCATCATCCCTGTGACCATGGCCAGCGTCGTCATCAGCATTCGACGGAGACGCCGCTTAGCGCCATCCGCAACTGCGTCAAGCCGACGATCTCAAGCGCGGCGTTATCGCGGGCGGACGTGATGAGCAGCATCGAGTTGGCGACCGCGACACCACCCGCCATAGCAGCGCCCATTACCACTCCACATTGGGCGACCGGCGAATAAAGTATCGCGGCCGCCGAGAAGCGGACGGGGACCCCGTGGTGGGAGTCCACGTACTGTCAGGAATTCGTGCCGCGACAGCAAGTGCCCGATAACGGGGAGCTGATTGTGTCGGATCTGATATAGTTGGAAAAAATGTGAAGCCCTCGCCGCTGCGCCGAAGCGAGCGCTATTCTCGGAGCTTCAATCCGGCGCCAGATGCAGTATCAGGCTCCAGTGCCGGGACCTAGCAGCAGCAACGGTGTTCGAGTTCCGCGCCCCTGAGGGGAGAAAGAGTTGGTATTGAAGCGGCGAGCGCAGGAGGTTGCCAGTGAGTCTTGTTTCGAAGCATGGCGTTAAGAGTGACGAGCAGCTTGCGCATGCAGGCGGTGAGCGCCGGTTTGGCGTGCTTGCCGCCGGCGCGCAGCCGCAGGTAGAAAGCTTTGAGGGACGGATTGCTGCGAATTCCCGCCGCTGCCGCCATGTACAACACGCGCCTGACCTGGGCTCGTCCGCCCCAGATGCAGCGGTTGCCACGCAGCTTGCCGCTGTCGCGATTGAACGGCGCCAGGCCAGCCAGCGCGGCAATCTGCTTGCGATTGAGTTCCCCCAGCTCGGGCAGATGGGCAAGCAGGGTTCGCGACAACACCGGGCCGACGCCGGGCACCGAACGCAACAGCTCATCGCGTTCCCGCCAGAGCGGGGTGCCGCGAATCAAGGTGCCGAGTTCGTCATCGAGGCCGGAGAGTCGCTTTTCCAACCAGCGAATGTGTTCGTCGATGCTGCGGTATAAGACCTTAGGCGCCATCGAGCGCCGATTCTTCTCGGCGGTCAGCATCTCGACCAGTTGGCGGCGCCGGGTAACCAGGGCCTCCAGCGCCTGGGCCTGTTCATTGGCCAGCGGACGCGGCTCAGGTTTCCCCGCCTCGCCAAAACCGGCCAACACCTCGGCGTCGAGCCGGTCGGTCTTGGCCAGCCGCCCAGTCGCACGGGCGAAGTCGCGCACCTGGCGCGGGTTAACCACCGCCAGGGCAACCCCGGCCGTCGCCAACGCGCCGGCGACGGCTGCCTCCAAGCCACCGGTCGCTTCCAGGATCGCAAAATCGTTCGGTCCGAGCCGACCGCGCAGTTGTTCGACGCCGCGCGCGTCGTTGGTGACCGCAAAATGCTCGCCCGTAGGCCGGATGAACACAGAAGCTGTCGCGGCTGTACCCCGTCACTCGGCAGGCCTGCGAAACATTGCCGAGTTGTTTGGCCCGCTCCAGCGTTTCCAGCTTCGCCCGAATTACCTTCTGCTCCTGTGTCATCGTCCTCGCTGGCCTCCTTCATCTGGCACCCGAGGACCTTATCACATCGTCAGATTAAGTCGTGGCTTTCTCTCTCCGGGTCGCCGGTCGGGTACTTCATCTGGACGTCATCGAGCGCCTCGCCGAAGCTCATGCCAAGAAATGAGGACACATAAGGATGCTGATGCTTTCCTCCTCCCGACAAGGATTGCACTGCGGAGCATCCCGCGAACATCCAAAGAAACATAAGCGCGGCGACCACCGGGCCGCGCGTCGGCATCGAATTTCGCACCCACCACATCCTGCCACCAAGCCACCCGGGTCTCAAAGCTGCTTCTTCAGCGTCAACTACACTTGGCCAATGCCG
>JAJYMR010000115.1 GCA_021786815.1 Deltaproteobacteria bacterium | reverse complement strand
CGGCGTGGTCGGCGACGATCGCAAGATCGACTTCTGCGTGAAGCTCGGTGCAAAGGGCTGTATCAACCGCAAGAAATTCGACCATTGGGGCATGATGCCGCACTGGAAGGAGACCGACGCGTACAACAAGTGGCTCGCCGGATGCCGTAATTTCGGAAAGGCTATATGGGACGTCGTCGGCGAGCGGCGCAGCCCCCGGATCGTCTTCGAGCATCCGGGCGAAGACACGGTTCCCACATCGATATTCGTGTGCGATACGGGCGGGATGGTCGTGATTTGCGCAGGAACCACCGGGTACAACGCGGTGGTCGATCTGCGCTACCTCTGGATGCGGCAGAAGCGGTTCCAGGGCTCGCATTTCGCCAACGACGAACAGTCGTACGCCTTCAACCAGCTTGTGGTGGAGGGGAAAATCGATCCCTGTCTCGCCAGGACCTACCGTTTCGAGGATATCGCGGAAACCCACCAGGCGCTGTACGAGAATCGCGCGCCGGAGGGCAAGATGGTCGCGCTGGTCGGCGCTCCGAAGCCAGGGCTCAAGGATATCGAGGCGTGAGACGCGCGTAGGCCCCAAGCCTCATTTCGAAGGGAGCATTACAAATCTGTTCTCATTCCCCTTCAGGGAATGGGTTAGGTCGCTCGCTCGTGCAACGCGCCGTCGAGTCAGGTGCGGGTCGCGCGCCCTCGTTTACGCACCCCGCACAGTTCGTTGTAAACTTGCGTGCGATCTGACGCGACGATTCGCAACGCTTCCTGATTCGTTCGCGCCCGCGTCCGGACTGCACGATGCCGTCGCTACGAAGCTTCAGGGAGAAACTCGCGCGCTCTATCGAGGGCGAAGTCCGCTTCGACGCGGGCACGCTTGCCATTTACGCAACCGACTCGTCCAACTACCGGCAGGTGCCGGTCGGCGTCGTGATACCGCGCCACGAAGCGGACGTGGCGGCCACGCTTGCGCTCGCGCGCGAAAACTCCGTCCCGATTCTCGCTCGCGGCGCGGGAACCAGTCTCGCCGGCCAGGCCTGCAACACGGCTCTCGTGCTCGATTTCTCTAAATACATGAACCGCGTCCTTGCGCTCGACGAGGAACGCAGGCTCGCGACCGTCGAGCCCGGCGTCGTCCAGAAGCATCTCAACCTAGCGCTCAGGACCACCGGGCTGTTTTTCGCGCCCGATCCTTCGACCAGCGATAGATGCACGCTCGGCGGGATGATCGGCAACAATTCCTGCGGCGCGCACTCCGCCGCTTACGGCAAGACTGTCGACAATCTCCAATCGCTCGAAGTGCTCCTCTACGACGGCACGCGTCTTACGCTCGGAGAGGCCGCCAGCGAGAGTTTGCAAGGCTCCGAGCGCGAGCAGGAGATTCACGCGCAACTCATCGAATTGCGCGATCGCTACGCCGAGGCGGTCCGCACGGGGTTTCCAAAGCTCACGCGCCGCGTCTCGGGCTACAACCTCGACGAACTGCTGCCGGAAAACGGTTTCAACCTGGCGCGCGCGATGGTCGGCTCGGAAGGCACGCTCGGCGTGACCCTGAAAGCTACGGTCCGCCTCGTGCCGCGTCCGAAAAAACTCGCACTGGTTGTGCTCGGCTTCGACGACGTGTTCGCCGCCGCCGACCAGACGCCCTGGCTTCTGACGCATCGGCCCGAGGCGCTCGAAGGATTCGACAATAAGCTCGTCGATTTCGCGCGTGCGAAAGGAGTCGCGTCGGTGCGGCTTTTGCCCGCGGGCAAGGCGTTTCTGCTCGTGGAACTGGGCGCGGAGACCGAAGACGAGGCTCGCGGCCGCGCCGACGAGGTGCTCAGGGTTTCGCGGCAGGTCGGCGGATGTAGCGGTGCGGTCGTGCTCACCGACCCCGCCGAGCAGACCGCGCTATGGAACCTGCGCGCCTCGGGTCTGGGTGCGGGAGCCTACGTGCCCGGTTATCCGCGCTCGTGGCCCGGCGCCGAGGACACCGCGGTTGCGCCCGAAAAGCTGGGGCCGTATCTCCGCCGGTTCGACCAACTGCTCGTGCGCCACGGCCTTCAGGCCGCGACCTACTACGGGCATTTCGGCGAAGGATGCGTTCACGCGCGAATCAACTTCGACCTCGCGAGCAGAGACGGAATCGCGACGTTTCGCGCCGCGATGGCTGAAATCGCCGCGCTGGTGGCCGAGTTCGGCGGCTCGCTCTCGGGCGAGCACGGCGACGGTATCGCGCGATCGGAATTTTTGCCCGCGATCTTCTCGTCGAAACTCATCGAGGCGTTTGGCGACTTCAAGCGCATCTTCGACCCCGACGGCCGGATGAATCCCGGCGTGCTGGTCGAGCCCAAACCCGCCGATTCGAACCTGAAACTCGGCCCTTCCTACCGCCCCGCCGAGCCAGCGACGCATTTCGATTTCAGCGCCGACGGCGGGCTTGCGGGCGCGGCGCTCAAGTGCGTCGGGATCGGCAAATGCCGCAAGACCGACTCGGGCACGATGTGCCCGTCGTACATGGTTACGCGCGAGGAAAAGCATTCGACGCGCGGGCGCGCGCGAATCCTGCTCGAAGCGCTGACGTCGGGCGTCGTCGGCCAGGGCTTGTCGTCTCCCGCGCTCGCCGAGGCGCTCGATCTTTGCCTCGCGTGCAAGGGATGCAAGACGGAATGCCCGGCCGGCGTGGACATGGCAAAGTACAAGGCGGAGTTCCTCGCCCATTACTATCGCGGACGGCTCCGCTCGCCCGGCGCATGGATGCTCTCCCGGGTGCATGAGTTCGCGCGTCTCGCGTCGCTCGCACCGAGGCTCGCCAACGCCGCAGCCGCCACGGCCCCGTTCGCCTCGCTCGCAAAGCGCCTGCTCGGGCTCCATCCCGAGCGTAACCTGCCGTGCCTTGCCCCGCAGACGTTTCGCGCATGGTTCGAGCACAGAGCCGCGCGCGCCGGCGGCGCCGGGCGCGAGGTGGTCCTGTTCGCCGACACCTTCAACAACTTCTTCGAGCCAGAAGTCGCGGTCGCTGCCGTCGAGGTGCTGGAAAGCGCCGGCTTTCGAGTCACCATACCGGCGCAGGACCTGTGCTGCGGACGTCCGCTCTACGACCAGGGGATGCTTGAGCGGGCGCGATGGCGGCTCGTGCAGGCGATGGAAGCGCTCGGGCCGGCCGTGGAACGCGGAGCAGCGATAGTCGGGCTCGAGCCGGGATGCCTTCTTACGCTGCGCGACGAGCTTCCGGCACTGTTCCCCGGATACTCGAAGGCGCGGGCGCTTCGCGAGAACTCATTCCTGCTCGACGAATTTCTTAAGCGTCACGCGGCCGATTTCGAACCGGGAAGGCTTGCGCGTCGCGCGCTTCTTCACGGCCATTGCCATCAGAAGGCGCTCGCCGGTCTCGACGCCGAAACGGCGCTTCTGTCGCGCGTGGAAGGACTCGAACTGAACGTGCTGGACGCGGGATGCTGCGGGATGGCGGGAGCGTTCGGCTACGGCGCGGAGCATTACGAAGTCTCCAAGGCGGTCGGCGAGCGGGTTCTTCTTCCCGCGCTGCGCTCAAGCCCGCCCGACACGCTGGTAATCACCGACGGCTTCTCATGCCGGAGCCAGATTCGGCAATTTTGTCCGGAGCGCCGCCCGATGCATCTGGCGCAGGTGCTCGCGATGGCTATTGCGCGGCGCGACGCGTGAGACGGCGCGCCGACGGCAAATGATGCGCCGCGGCTCCCAGCGAAACGCTGGTTGCCGGATACCGGCGCGCGCTATTCTTGCGCCCGTCTGGAGAAAAATATGCGACTCGGAATAACCATTCCATTCGATCCATTTCAGAACCCCCATATCGCTGACCTGGTCCGAACGGCCGACCGATGCGGTTACAGCGACGCGTGGTCGTTCGAATCGTTCTCAACCGACGGCTTCACTCCGCTTGCGGCAGCCGCGATGGTGAGCGAGCGGATGCGACTTGGCACCGCGATTATCCCGGTTTTCACGCGTCCGCCGGCGCTTATCGCGATGTCGGCGGCTACGGTCAACCAGTTGTCCGGCGGCCGCTACGTGCTCGGGCTCGGGATCTCGACCCCGAATATCGTGGAGCAGTGGATGGGCGTGCCGTTCGAGCATCCCCACGCCCGGCTTCGCGAGACGGTTGCCGCGATTCGCGCGATGTTCCGCGGAGAGAAGGTCACGATGGCCGGAAAAACCGTGCGTATCAACGGATTTCGCATGGATATCCCCGCCGACGCCGCGCCGCCGCCAATCTATATCGGCGCGCAGGGCTCGAAGATGCTCCGCCTTGCGGGCGAACTCGGCGACGGCCTTATCGTTAATTTCGTCACGCCCGAGATGCTGCCCGGGATGCTTGAGCACACGCGGGCGGGGATGCGCGCCGCCGGAAAGGACCCGTCGAATCTCGACGTGGTGTGCAGGATAATCGTCGCGGTTGACGAGGACGAAACGGTCGTGCGCACGATGTTGCGCCGGTCGCTCACCGCCTACGTGACCGTCCCGCAGTACAACAAGTTCTTTGGCGAGATGGGCTACGAGAACGAGGCGCGAGCCGCGATGGAGCTATGGCAGCGCGGCGACCGCAAGCAGGCGCTCGAATCGATCCCCGAGGGGATGGTCGAGGCGATCTACGTTTTCGGTGACCCTGCGCGATGCCGGCGCAGAGTTGACGACTTCATCCGCGCGGGAGTGACGACAACCGCGCTCCAATTCCTCTCGTTCGCGGCGACGGCGGAAGAACGCCGGACGCGGATCCTGCGCGCGATCGAGAATTTCGCCAAGGCGTCCTGAGTAAGCGGGCGTACCGACGACGAACGGCGCAGGCGCAAACTCCTGCGCCGTTTTCATATGCCCGCGATTGGCGGTTGAGTTCGGACCGGGAAGCTGTCAATTCGGCGCGCGAGGACGCGCGTTCCACACCCCGAAGTATGGCAAAAGGCGGCCGTTTCCGGCCGCCTCCCGAATCCCGGCTCTGCGCGGGTTGAAGCGCTTTATGCGCGCGCCTTGCGCAGTGCCGTCGAACGCGTTGCGGGCCGCGCCGCGCCGCTATTGTGACGCACGGGCGCAACCGGAGCGCTCTGGGCCTTGGGTTCTTCCAGTTTCTCGGGTTCGGGAAGCGCTTCCGGTTCGAGCGCACGCGCCGCTTCCTGCTCGGCCTTCTCCAGCGCGCGCCGCGCCCTTAGCTCGATGTGCCGATCCTTCCATCGGCGCAGCCCGGCCCTCATGTAGCCCGGGTTGATGTCGAGCATGTCGCAGACGTTGTCGAAGGAGAATACCCAGTGCTTGTCTTCCAGGTTGATCCATTCCTCCGCGTCGCGGAACAAGCGCTGTCCCTTGCTGGTGGTCGCGTCAATGCATTTCATGAAGCATTCGATCGCGTCTTCCAGCACGCTCAAAATAAGCCGCTTCTCGCCCTCAAGGAGATGCTTTCGGCGCATCGCCTCGAAGTACTGAATCGGCAAAAGCGTGTCGGGTTCGAACAGTCCCGGCAGCTTTTCGTCCAGTGTTTCCTTCTCGTGCATCTTGGTTTCCTGTTCAGCCCTGACCTGATTCATTTCCTCCACCCCTCCTCCGCGCGTATTTATAAGACGCTTCGCCGTCTCTAATTATTCAGATTCTTCTCCCTGCTGCTCTTCGTAAATTTCTCGCCACGCCATCTGGATGGCTTCGAGCTTTCCCTCGCTCGACCCCGACGGATCATCGTCGAACTCATCAAGGTCGATGATCCATTGGCGCAGGTCCGTAAAACGAACGTCGAGCGGATTCAAACCGGGGTGATTCTCGGCGAGTACTTCCGCAATCTCTTGGGCCTGATCCCACTTAAATCCCATTATTAATCCCTTTCTGTCAAGACAAATCTTCGACTGATTTCTTTTCCAACGCCTGCTTGATTGCAGCGTCCATGATCCCCTCCGCGAACGGAGTGGTCATCTCGTTCAGTTCCTCGACCATTCTTGAGATAAGCTCGCGGTCGGTGCCTTGGGACGCGGCCTCCAGCCGGGCGGAGGCATCGTCGAACTTCACGCGTTCCTCGGCGCTCACCAGATGACCCCACTCGCCAAGCTGCTTGCTCAGCGCAGAGAGAATCTGGTGCGCATCGTTGCGAGCCACGGTGAGCAACCGCTCCTCCACATCCGCCTCGCCCAGGTCGATCGCCTCTTCGAGCATCCGCTCGATTTCCTCGTCCGTCAGGCCATAACTCGGCTTGACGTCGACCGAATGCTCGCG
>JAJYMR010000228.1 GCA_021786815.1 Deltaproteobacteria bacterium | reverse complement strand
TTCCGATCTAGCTGAGCTACTGCCCCATCCGAGACTTCGGTGCTATCACCTGTTCGAGGTAGGCGCGGAGCCTATCAGCCACGTCCGGGCGCTTCAAGCCGAAACCGACCTGCGCCATCACGTAGCCTGCCCGATCGCCGATATCATAGCGCACGCCCTCGAACTCGTAACCATAAATCTTGCGCCGCTTCGCGAGCCCGAGCAATGCGTCGGTAAGCTGAATCTCGCCCCCGGCTCCCGGCTTGCCCTCGGCAAGAAGCTCGAAGACGTCCGGGGTCAGCACGTAGCGGCCGATTATCGCAAGGTCGCTCGGCGCGTGCTCAGGCCCAGGCTTTTCGACCATCCCGGTTAACTCATAGAGCCGGTCACCCATCGGCTTCGCCTCGACGATACCGTATTTCGAAACCTCGCTGCGAGGCACCCGAAGCAGAGCAATCACCGGCGCGTCACGCCGCTCGGCTACCTCGATGAGCTGCCGAAGGCATGGGCGCGGCGCGTCCACGATATCGTCGGGAAGAAACAGGCCGAACGGCTCGTTGCCTATACGCTCACGCGCCTGGAGAACCGCATGCCCCAGGCCGAGCGGCTGATGCTGATGGGCGGTGTGAAAACGCGCGGCAAAGCTGCTGGTGCGCAGCGCGCTCAGGGCCTCATGCTTGCCCTTGCGCAGAAGATGCTCCTCGAGGTCCTCGGCCGGCCTGAAGTGGTCGAGCACGAGCGTGCGCCCCGGGCTCAGCACCACAACGATGTCCTCGATTCCGGAAGCGACCGCTTCCTCAACGATCAGCTGGACGGCCGGCGTATCGACCACCGGCAAAATTTCCTTGGGGATGACTTTCGAGGCGGGCAGCATCCGCGTGCCCAGGCCCGCCGCAACGATAACGGCTTTTCGAACCTTCATCGGCAAATCCCAGCGGTTACAAGGCGCGGGCGCCGGCTATCCGCGCCGCTCGCGCTCCTCCTGCTCGGATTTGCACTCGATGCACAGCGTGGTGACGGGGCGCGCCTTGAGCCGTTCGATTCCGATCGACCCTCCGCACTGCTCGCATCGCCCGTAGCTTCCGTCCTCGATCCGGGCAAACGCCTCGTCTATCTTGCTGAGGAGCTTGCGTTCCCGGTCGCGCATCCGGAGCAGGAAGTTGCGATCGGATTCGAGCGAGGCCCGATCCGTCGGGTCGGCCGCGGGATCTTCCGTCGAATTCATCGTGCCCCGAGCCCGTTCCGCTTCGTCCAGGATGTCGCGTCTTCGTTGCTCGAGCAGACGGCGGAAAATCTTCAGCTCCCTCTGCCTCATATCGATTCAGGTAGAGTTTTGATCGTACTTACGCCCGGCTGATATGTAAAGGTTACACGATGAAAACCGCCTATCTCGATGCTTTCTCGGGGCTGAGCGGCGACATGCTGGTCGGCGCGCTCCTCGATTGCGGCGCCGAGCTCGAGGAGCTGAAAAAAGCGCTCGCGTCGCTGGAACTTGCCGGCTATCGCCTGAGCGAGCGGCGCAAAACCCTTAGCGGAATATCCGCAGTGAAGTTCGACGTCGAGGTCCTGGCGCCGCAACCCGAACGCCATCTCTCGGAAATCCGCGCCACGATCGACGCGAGCGCGCTTTCCGAGAACGTGCGGCGGCGCGCGCTCGCCATCTTCGAAGCGCTCGCGCAAGCCGAAGCGAAGGTCCACCGAACGACCGCCGAGCAGGTCCACTTTCACGAGGTCGGCGCGGTCGATTCGATTATCGACGTGGTCGCGACCGCATGGGGCCTCGAGCGGCTCTCGGTCGGCGAGCTTCTCGTCTCGCCGCTGCCGGCGGGCTCGGGATTCGCGCGCTCGATGCACGGCGTGATTCCGGTGCCCGCGCCGGCGACGGCCGAACTGCTCGCGGGCTTCCCGCTGCGGCTCGGCGACGGCGCGTCGGAGATGGTCACGCCGACCGGCGCGGCGGTGCTGCGTGCGCTCGCCCGTCCGGCGCCGCTCCCGCTCGGATTCGAAATCGAGCGCGTCGGCTACGGCGCGGGCAGCCGCGACCTCGATGATCGGCCCAACGTGTTGCGGATGATGCTGGGCACGAACGTATCCGGGCTCGACGCGGACGAGATGGTGGAGATCTCGGCCAATATCGACGACCTCAATCCGCAGATATACGATCACGTGATGGAGCGCCTGTTCGCCTCCGGTGCGCGAGACGTGACCCTGACACCAACGATCATGAAGAAGGGCCGTCCCGGCGTGACTATCGGCGTGATCGCGCCGGCCGCGCAGCGCAACGCGCTGGCACGCGTGCTGTTCAGCGAGACTTCGACGATCGGCCTTCGCTTCCATCCGGTCTCCCGCCTCAAGCTTCGGCGCGAGATACGGGAGGTGGAAACCCGATGGGGCAAGGTCCGGGTCAAGATTTCGCGCGGCGACGGAATGACCACCGTATCGCCGGAGTACGACGATTGCCGCCGTATCGCACGCGAGCACGGCGTCGCGCTCAAGACGGTGATGGACCAGGCGCGCGCCGCCGCCGCGCAGGCGCATTTTTCCTGACACGTAGATGGAACACACCGAGCCGAACGAAACGACGCTGGTCGTAAACGAGATTTTTTTCAGCGTCCAGGGCGAGTCGACCCTGGCCGGACGGCCGTGCGCGTTCGTGCGTCTTACCGGATGCAATCTGCGATGCTCCTACTGCGACACGGAGTACGCCTTTTACGAAGGGCGGCGGATGACACTCGGCGACATCGTCGCGCAGGTAAGCGCGTACGGCGCTGACCTGGTCGAGATAACCGGCGGAGAGCCGCTTCTCCAGAAAGGCGTTCATGCGCTGGTCGAACAATTTCTCTCGCGCGGCATGACCGTGATGCTCGAAACCTCGGGCGCGCTTGATATCGGCCGCGTCGACCCCCGCGTCATCAGGATCGTTGACATCAAATGCCCCGCAAGCGGCGAGTCGTCGCGCAACCTGTGGACCAATATTGAGCTTCTTACGCGCCGCGACGAAGTGAAGTTCGTGCTCAGCGACCGCGCCGATTACGAATGGGCGCGCGAAGTGATTCGCCGCCACGATCTGGCGACGCGCGTGAACGCGGTCCTGATGAGCTGCGCGTTCGGGCGCCTTGAGCCAGCGCGGCTTGCCGCGTGGCTCCTCTCCGACCGGATGCCGGTCCGGCTTCAGCTTCAGCTCCACAAATATATTTGGCCGCCCGATACGCGAGGGGTGTAGGCTCATCTTTTCCGACCCGTTAAGATCCCTCCCATGGGGAGGATGTTTCCGATGCTGTCGAGCAAAGAACGGGAAACGCTGGTGGAGATACGTAACCAGCTTCGGATGGGCAAGTGGTACATGCTCGGATTCATAGGCGTGGGGCTGATCGGCGGTATCCCGGTCAACAACGGTCCTCTAATTGCCGTGCCGCAGGCTCTGATACCGTTGCTCTTCGTTTCAGGTGTTTTCTGGAGTCTCTCGATCTATTCGTTCACGCACTCGCTTGCGCGGTCATGCCCGCGATGCGGCGTGGGGAGCGATGAACCTGCGCGCGGCATCTGGTCCGCGCTGGCTCGCCGGACCTTCTGGGGTTCGAAATGTCTGAGCTGCGGGTTGAGCTTCAAGGAACTGGATTCTAGCAGTCAGGACGCGGCTCAAAGCGCATAAGACAATCGTGGCGCCCGAATGACGGGCCGACGTGCCCGTTGTTCGGGCGTCGCCGTTTCCGTCGGCGGCTCCGCGCGTACTTGACGGGCGGTGGTTTTCCACTACGCTTGAACGCCGGTTATGCCTGCACCGATGCTAAGCGAAATCCTGCCGGATCTGCTCGACGAGATGGCTGCGCTCCTGCGCGAGATGGGCGCCGAGCCCGTGCTCGAAAAGCTCGCCGGCCTTCGAATCGAAACCGTTTGCGATTGCGGCGACGAGAACTGCTCGAGCTTCGCCACTCTTGGCGAGGTGAAGGTTGAGAGCACGATCGAGCTTCCCGCGATGGAAGGTTTCCTGATTATCGACCTGAACGCGGCCGGCGACATCTGCTTCATCGAGGTGCTGAACCGGCCGGACGTGAAGTACATGCTCGAGGAGCATTACCTTTCCGAGCGCTGACAAGGCCGCGCCGGTCGCCTTATCGCTAACCGCGCGAGGCGCTCAGGCGCGGTTCCCGGGTGCGAAAGCCAAGCGCGAATTCAAGCACTTCGTCCGCGACGCGCTCCTTCTCGCTGTCCACGGTTATCACGTGGAAGCTTTCCTTGAGGATGACGGCGCGTTTCTGCTGGCTGCCGAGGTGCTCGACCAGGTAGTTGACGTTGCGCTCGCAGGGACAGGTGTGATCGCGCGAGCCGTGGATGATGAGCACGGGCTGCGTGATGCGCGCGAGTTCCTGGCGCACGAGCGCTGACAGCTTGAGAAGCTCGATCGGCGCGCTGAGCGGCATCAGGTGCGAACTCGGATGCACGAGCCGGGCGCTGCTGTCATGGATGTCCGAGCCGGATTCGGCATGCAGGTAAAGCCGGCGTGACAGCGGGCCAAGCGCCTGAACCGCTTTGAGCGCGAGCGTGGGAGTGAGCGGCAGAAAAATCGCCGGCGAAAGCATCACAAGCCCCGACACCGCGTCGCGCTGCTCGGCCGCGAGCCGCGCCGCCAGGACCGCGCCCGCCGAAAGCCCTATGACGATGTTGGGCTGGCCATAATGGCGCAGTTCCTCGAATCCCTGGACGACGCTCTCGTACCAGTTTTCATGCGTAACCTGGCCGAGTTCTTCGGGTGCTCCCGCGTGCCCCGCCAGTCTGACGCCACGCACGCGGACGCCCGCGGCCGCCAGCCGCTCGCCCAGGTAGCGCATCTCGTAGGGCGTGCCGGTAAGGCCGTGGACCAGAAGGGCGCTCAGGCCGTCTCCGTCGAAAAAGAACTCCGAAGTGTCAACGAACGCGGGGTTACCCGATGGGGGCTCGTTTTGAGGGTCCATAGACGCGCAAAGTACCGCTTTGGCGCTAGCTCGTTGACGACGGCTGCGCACCAAGCTGGCTTGAGTCTATCGTAATCGTCGCCTTGGCCTTCAGCGCGTCCATGAAACGCATCCAAGCCTGCGCCTGGCGTCTGGCAACGTATTCCTGCATAAATTCCTTCTTCGCACTCGCCCATTCCTTGTCCGAGGGAAGCGTGCGGCTCAGCACCTCGAAGATGTACGCGTTGCCGCCCTGCTGCATCACGCGCGCGAGCGTGCCGGGCACCTCCGAGGCGGTCGCAGCCGCGTCCGCGACTTCGGGGAACGGGCCGATTCCCGGCACCGAACCGCCCGAACGCTGGAACGGACCGGTCTTCTGAATCGAAAGCTTGTTCTGCTCGGCAACGGTGTCGAAGTCGCCGGGTTTTTTGATCTGAGCGAGCAGCTTTTGCGCCTGACTGCGTGCCTGCTCCTCAGCGATTGAGCGTATCAGCGCCTGACGCACTTGCGCCTGAATTTGCTTGAGCGGCGGGACGTAGGGCGGCTTCCGATCGAGCATCTTGACCAGGTAGGGCGCGCCCGCACCGGTGACGGCTCGCGCCTGTCCCTTGTTTAGGCTCATCGCCTCCTGCGCGACCTTCGGGTCCGGGACGACGCCTTCGGCTTCCGACGCCGAGAAGAAAGGTGTCTCCACGACCGTAAGTCCGCGCTTGTCCGCTATGTCCTTCAGGCTCTGGCCGGAAAGCGCAACCGAGATGTCCTGGTCGAGCGCCTCGCGCGCCATGCTGCTGCCGTGTTGCTCGCGCAGTATCGCGATTATGCGCGGCTTTGCTTCGATGAGCGTGTCGGTATGCGCGGGCTTGAGCGCGTCGAGCCTGACGACGTGATATCCGAAGGGGCTTTCGACGATGCGGATTTGCCCCGGTTTCATACTGAAGACCGCGTCGGAGAACGGCTTGATCATCTGGTCGCGGCTGAAGAAGCCGAGGTTGCCGCCCTGGAGTTTGCTGCCGGGGTCATCGGAGTATTTCTTGGCCAGCTCGGCGAACTTGGCGCCCTTCTTGAGCTTTCGAAGGATTTCCTCGGCTTTCTTTTTCGCCCGCGCCTTAACTTCGGCGCTTGCGTCGGGTGCGACCCGGATCAGGATATGGCTCGCCTCGGCTTCCTCGGGATGGGTGAAGCGGCTCTTCAGATTGTCCTGATAGAACTGGTCGATTTCCTTGTCCGTGGGATTGAACCTGGCCGCGAGCAGGGCCGGGTCGTAATGAATGTAAGCTATTTTGATACGCT
>JAJYMR010000397.1 GCA_021786815.1 Deltaproteobacteria bacterium | reverse complement strand
CGAGCCGATGAACCTTGCGTCTGAATTCATCGCCGAGCGCTTCCTGTTCGAGTCCTATCTGTGCGAGCGCGACCGCCGTCAGTCGCGGCCGATGCAGGCGTACTACCGCGTCAAGCGGCTCATCCCGAGCTTCGTGCGCCATCGCCTGAACGCCGCCGCGATAAAGGCGCGCGTCAGGCCCGAATTTCCGCACTGGCCGTGCGAAAGCGCACTGCTCGAGTTCCTAAGCGAATGGCTGCGGCTTTGCCTTGCGCTTCTGGGCCGCGATGACAGTTACCATATCGGCTTCTGGCCCGACGGCCACGATTGCTGTGTCGTGCTCACTCACGACGTCGAAAGTCCGGCGGGTTTCGCGCGTATGGAACGGATCGCCGACCTCGAAGAGCACTACGGCTTTCGTTCGGCCTGGAATCTTCCGCTGATGCAGTACCGGATCGACTGGAACCTGGTCACGCGGCTTCGCACGCGCGGCTTTGAATTCGGCGCGCACGGCCTGTGCCATGACGGACGCCTGTTCCGCAGCGCCCAGGACTTCGCGCGTCTCGCCCCGATTGTCGAGCGGCTCGCGGCGCAGCACGGGCTGCGCGGCTTTCGCGCGCCGTCCACGCTACGCAATGCGTCATGGATCGCAACCATGGCGTTCGATTTCGATTCGAGCTTCGCCGACACCGATCCCTACGAGCCTCAGCCCGGCGGCACGTGCAGCCTATTCCCGTTCATGCTGTCGCGGATGGTCGAGCTGCCGTACACGCTCGCGCAGGACCACACGCTTATCCATCTGCTGCGGCGCAATCCGCTGCCGCTCTGGGCGATGAAGGCGAAATGGATAGCCTCGGTCGGCGGAATGATCCTCACGCTGACGCATCCCGATTACACGGGCGACGGACGCTACCTGGCGGCCTACGAGGAATTGCTCCGGATGCTCGCGGACCTGCCGTCGGCCTGGCGCGCGCTTCCCTCGGAGGTCGCCGGATGGTGGCGCGAGCGCTCGGAACTTCAACTCCGGATCGAAGACGGTGGGCAGCCGACGCTTCACGGGCGCGGCCTGCGGCGCGCCGCCGTACGCCGTCTGAGTGAGCATCCGCTTGCGCGGTAAGGAAAAGAGCCGTGGCGAGAATTCTTGTCATCGCCTACACGACCTATATTCACGACGGCCGCGTCAAGCGTCACGCCGAGGCGCTCGCACGGCGCGGAGATCATGTTGATGTGATCTGCCTGGACTCGGGGCAGGGCGCGAATGTCAACGGCGTCAATCTGATCGGCATCCGGATGCCGCGTTATCGGGGCGCAAGCCGCGCGCGCTATCTGCGCAGCTACGCGCGCTTCTTCACGCTCGCGACGTGGACGGCGCTGCGAATGAGCCTACGCAAGCGCTACGACCTGGCGATTGTCTGCACGATGCCGGACGCGGCGGTGCTCTCGGCCCTTCCAATCAAATACCTCGGCACCAAGGTGATTCTCGATGTGCACGACACGATGCCCGAGCTTTATCGCGACAAGTTCGGCGGGCGGCGCGGCGCACTCGGCGCACGCCTTCTGATGGCCGGGGAACGCGCGAGCGCCGCGTGCGCGGACCGCGTGCTCGCAGTCCATGAGCTTCATCGCGCGCGCCTGCTCGCCTCTGGCGTTCCGACGCGCAAGATCGCGATCGTAATGAACGCGCCCGACCCCGAAATCTTTCGTCCGCTGAGCAAAAACGTTGCCCGCGGGAACGCGTTCACAATCGCGTGTCATGGAACGCTCACCCGCCGGCTCGGACTGGATATCGCAATCGAAGCCGTTGGCCTCGCCCGCCGCAACATTCCCGGGCTGAGGTTCCTCGTGATGGGAACCGGAGATTACCTCGAAAGGGCCCGCGAGCTTGCGGCGCAACTCGGTCTCGGCGACTGCGTGATGTTCCTGCCGCCGGTCCCGGTCGAGCGGCTGCCGGCGATGCTCACGGGCGTGGACGTGGGCCTCGTGCCTAATCGCGCGAGCAGCGCAACGCATCTGATGCTGCCGGTCAAGCTGCTGGACTACGCGGCGATGGGAATCCCGACGATTGCGGCGCGTCTCCGCACGATCGAGCATTACTTCCGCCCTGACGCTGTGCGCTTCTTCGAGCCCGGCGATAGCCAGGACCTCGCGATGGCAATCGAGGGACTCTATCGCGACCCCGAACAGCGCGTCCGGCTCGCTCGCAACGCAAGGCAGGTAATCGATGCAATCGGATGGCACGTGCAGTCCGAAGAGTATTGCCGCCTTGTCGATTCACTTCTCGGAATCTCTCAACCGAATATCAACCCGTACGCGATAGCCGCAGGAAAGAGAGGAACATGAACCAGAAAATGCAAAAGACTGACGCAATCGGAGCAACCCTCGTCGTCGGGATGGGCGAAGTCGGCGCCGCGCTGGCGGACGTGCTCGAAAAACACCGGCCGGTTCTGCGCCACGATATCGAACCTTGCGACTTCGAGCAGCCGATCGACGTGATGCACATATGCTTTCCCTTTCACCACGGCGGTTTCGTGGACGCGGCCTGCCGATATATCGAGCGCTTCAAACCGCGGCTTACCGTGATCAACAGCACGGTTCTGCCGGGTACGAGCCGCGCGATCGCCGAGCGCACGGGCGCGCCCGTTGCCTACAGCCCCGTGCGCGGCAAGCACGTACGCATGGCGCAGGACCTGCTGCGCTACGTCAAGTTCGTAGCCGCAACCGACATCGACACCGCCGCATACGTGGAGAGGCATTTTCAGGCGGCGGGAATGAAGACCGCGCGGACCAGCCGGCCCGAGACGCTTGAACTCGCAAAGCTTGCCGAGACCACCTACTTCGGTGCTCTGATCGCCTTCGCGCAGGAACTCAACCGCTACGCCGAACGAATCGACGCCGACTACTTCGAGATCACGAGCTTCTTCGAGGAAATCGACTTCCTGCCTCGCACGCGTTACTTCCCCGGCTTCATCGGCGGCCACTGCGTCATCCCCAATATCGAACTGCTGCTCCGCCTCGCCGAAACGCCACTGCTGCGCTCCATCCTCGATTCCAACAACCGGCGCGCGATTGAGCTGGGCGAGAAAACCTCGAGCGCCCCCCATGCAAACGGCAGCACGACCGTGCGACATTCCGATGGATAACCGCCATCTGTTTTCGGACGAGCCGCGACCGCAGGCGCAGCCGGAGGCCTTCGCCGCTTTTCCGCGAGTCGGTCCCGCGCCGTCTTCGCCGTTTGAGGACGCACAGTCCCAATCGCCGAGTGCGCCGTCGCGCGCGGCCATGCTGGCGTCGGCAGCCGCGTTGGGATTGGCCGTCGTGGTAGCGCTGAATATCCATTCACTATACGTCACACTGGCAATAGCGGGCCTTCTGGGAGGTGCCACGCTGATTTGGACAGCTAGGTACACCACCCTTAATCCGTTTTGGCTGGCACCGGCGTTGCTGCTCGTGGAAACTCTTCCCTACGTTAACCTGATTCCGGTGGACCCTGAGTCACGATGGTGGCTGCACTATCCATTCCTATTTGCCTTCTGCCTGCCCGCGATTCCAGCGGCGTACAAAAGAGGGCTACTCAAAGAACGACAGTTTATGTTGTTCTTTGTGTACTTCGGATGGGGCGCCGTCTCTGTGATTTATTCTCTCGATCCTTTGATCTCCGCCGCGCGACTCATCCCCGCGACACTCCTCTTCGCAACGTTAACGCTAATCGTGCTATCGACTGGTTCCCGCGCCGACCTGGAGACCGTTTTATGGCGCTTCTTACTCGGCTGCGGTGTACTTCTCTGCTTGACAGCGTTTGCCGCGATCGCGCTGCCTCGGAAAGTATTCGTTGAAGGCGGCGACAGTTGGGTGGGTTCGTGGCGGGCAGCCCATGACGTGACTGGTATGTACACCTGGATTCGAGATACATCGGGACTCGACCGATTCGAGGGCATTTTCTACAGTCCTAATAAAATCGGCAGCCTCATGCTTCTTAGTGTGGGCGTCGCGTTAAGCCTGTGGAAAGACGCGACCTGGCGCCGGCACATCGCGCTCGGGCTGATAATCTTAATGGCAACGCTATTCGGCGTAATGGCTGATTCGCGCTCGCCTGCCGTTGCCCTGATGATAGGGATTGCCGCGTACTGGGTGTGGAAGTATCGCGCACGTGGCATATTGATCTGCGCCGTACTGGCGATAGTAGGGGCGTTGATTTACGGCTCGTTGAAAGGCACGGCCAAGGTCGGGGTCAGCCGTAATATCACCACTTTAACGGGGCGAACGGCGGCATGGCAGTTCGAAATACGGAAAATACTGGAACGACCCCTGACCGGATACGGGTACAACGTTGAAGGTGCGATTTTCAAGGATCCGCGTTTTCCCGACTGGGATATCTTCTGGGCTCAAGGGCCACGCACGTCAACTCACGAAGGTTATCTGTCGATCGCTGTTGGTCTCGGAATACCGGCGCTTTTGTTTTGGCTCTACCTCGTTTTGCGACCTTGGTTTGCGCTCTTCAGGCGGCCGGACGATCCGTGGAAGCTCAAGCTGCTCTTCTTTTTCGTGGTATTGCCGCTGTTCTGCCGCGCGTTCGCCGAGGCAGGAATAGGCGACGTTCACGGGATCAGCTCACCGGTCTTTTACCTGCTCTGGATGGTTGCCGAGCGCCGGCGCGTCGAGACGTCGAAAGCGGCCAAAGACGACGCGGTAAGCTCTTCGGCTCCGCGCGATTTCCGTCGGATATTCGCCGGTGCCGCGCTCGTCGTGTTTGCTGCGCTGACCACCATGGTTCCTGCACGCTCCGCGCTTGCGTCGGGGCCGAATGGCGATTCGCGAGTGCTGGTCATCGCCTCCCGACCTGACAGGTATTTCCCCACCCTGCCGCCTCACGCCCCCTTGCCGAGCGGCCGGCAGTGCGCCGCGGAAATCCCGCCCACGCCGGAAACCATCCCCGGCAATATCCCCTTTAACCGGACTACCGTAACCGCCTCGGAACTCGCCAACTTCAGGGCCGAGGGTTACACCTTCGAAACACTGGCCAGCCACGCGCAGTACGCCCGTATCAGCGGCGACTATACCGGCTCGACCGACATGATCATGCGATGGGCCGCGTGCAAGTATGGAATTGATGAAAACGTGGTCCGCGGACAGGCGTGGGCCGAGAGTTTCTGGCGGCAATGGGCGACGGGCGACAAGCGCACTACGCGGGCACAATGCGTGCAGAAAGGTTTCACTGCGTTGTGGAACACCATCATTCCGCTCGCGGACGGACGCAGGATAGCGTGCCCATACTGTTGCTATACTTCGTGGTCGGCATGGCAGACCAAAGTTTACTACGAGTGGAAGACCTGGCCGATGATCAAGGATTCCACTTCGTTTGCGGCTGAATATCGTTTCGCGGATACGCGCTCGTGCATGAACGGCGACTGGGCGCCCTACTTTGGGAGCCGTGCCGCCCAACCGGGGCACAATACCTATGCCGAGGACATAGCCGCATACGCAAGCAACCCAACTCAGGCCAACCTCGACACGATTCTATGGGGATGTATCGGCATGCATTACTCGGGCGGATGGTACGATCCGGCTGCCGTCAGATACATCGCCAACATCAGGGGCAACATAGCTCGTCGCCGCTGGCTCACGCCGAACATTCACATAACGGGTCCGTAGAGGCGGGCGCGAACTGTTTTCGCGCCGCGCTTCATCTGCTCTTTACTGCGCTGCCGCGAGCTTGTCGGCGAGGATGGAGGCTTTGTGGGCGAGCCCCGAGGCCGCGACGTAGTCGTTTTGATCGGCGGCCTTGCGCGCCTGCCTGAGAAATCCCGCCGCCTGGTCGTAGGTAACCGCGTTGTTCCCGTCGAGCTTGGCACGGTTAATTTTGGAAAGCTTCGCGCTCGCCTGATTCAACGCTTGTAGAACCTGCGCTCGCGAGGCGTTCGCGTCGGCAAGGGTCAGCGTTGGCTTGGGGCTCGGCTGCACGGGCCCGGGCTGCGGCGCGGCTTGTACCGCAGGCGTCGGCGCGGGCGTTTCCCGCCTCGGCGAAGTAACGTGGCGTTCCACGTAATGCCGTCTCGGACGAACCTCGACGCTCTCGGTCTGCGGCGGAGGCTCCGTCTCGTGTTCCGGCGGACGCCATCGTTCAACCGCCGTGTGCGGCGGCCGCATCGGCGAGAGAATCCGCCAGCCCTCGGGCGTGTTGACACAGCCCTCGAGCGCGAGCAGGGCAAAAGCGATTGCGGCCCGTCCCAAAAC
>JAJYMR010000275.1 GCA_021786815.1 Deltaproteobacteria bacterium | reverse complement strand
ATGCTTTGCGGAAGGATGCGGCGAGCGCGGCGCAGCATTCGATGCTCCAGAACATAACAAAGCGCTGCAAGGTCTCACGCCGGCGCCGAGTCTTTCGATGAATGGCGCAAATCGCGGCCGTCCGCACGGCCCGCTCTGTGCGGTTTGACAGGTGCGTCCGAAAGACGCTATGAGCTTCTTTTCAGAAACTGAACGAAAGTTCAGCTTCCCATAAATGAGTGTGCAGGAACGTCATCGACGCGAACGCCGCGCGCGAAGGCAGACGATTCTCGCCGCAGCCGCTCGCATATTCGCACGCCGGGGCCTCGAACAAGCCACGATCGGGATGATCGCGCGCGAAGCCGAGGTCGCCGTCGGCACGATCTATCTCTACTTCTCCTCGCGCGACGATCTGTTCCTGACGCTTCGGGCCGAGCGTATCCAGCATCTGAACGACCGCTATCGCGAAATCCAGGCGCGCGGGCTCGCACCGCTCCACGAGCTTCGCGAAGTCGTCGCTGCCTATTTCGAATACCTGAGCGAGTCGCGCGAGCTTTTCCTCACGCAGCAATCGGTCGGTTACGCGCAGATGAGGAAGCGGCTCAAGCGCCGCGGCGAAATCGAGCGCTTCGACACGGTGATGAAGCTCGGGCGCGAGGGATTCGATCTCTGGGCGAAATCGGTCTCGCGCGTGTGCGAGACGGGATCGATCAACGATCCGCAGCGATGCGCGACGGTGGCGGCCGTGATGTGGGCGGGACTCAACGGAGCCTTTCTGCTGACCGGGGGCGACAACGTCTTCCGCGAGGTCACGGGGCTAAGCCCCGACCATTTCCTGGAGCAGGCGCTCGATTTCCATCTCAGGGCAGCCCATCCTTCCGCATTCGGAGTCGCCGCCCCGAAGCCGCGCAACGGCGCGGTTGGGGATTCGCATGGGGCAAACGGCGCGAATTCAAAGGGCCGCGCCGAAAACAATTCAAAGGAGAAGCCTGGGGACTTAACCGCCGCAATGCCACTTGACTGACCGGGAGGCGGTACGAGAACGCCAAAGGAGAGAGGACTTATGAAATTTACCTGGTTCCACCTGATGCCGTACCGGTTCCTGCCGGAGGACTTCAAGGACAAGTACCGCAGCGTATGGGTCGACATCCCGCGCAACCTGTACGATCCCAAGGTCGGCCATCGCCTGTACAACGACTACCTCGACCAGCTCGAATTCGCCGACCGGATGGGCTACGACGGGCTCGGCGTCAACGAGCATCATCAGAACGCCTACGGCATGATGCCGTCGCCGAACATCATGGCGGCCACGCTCGCGCGGCGCACGCGCAACGCGAACCTGGTCGTGCTCGGCAACTCGATCGCGCTGTACAATCCGCCGGTCCGGGTGGCCGAGGAGTTCGCGATGCTCGACGTGATCTCGGGCGGACGGCTGGTTGCGGGCTTCCCGGTCGGCACCTCGATGGATACCAACTTCTGCTACGGCGAGGTTCCGGCCACGCTGCGCGAGAAGTACTACGAGGCGCACGATCTGATTATCAAGTCGTGGACCGAGGAAGAGATGTTCGCGTGGAACGGCAAGTACACGAAGCTTCGCTACGTGAATCTCTGGCCGCGGCCGATCCAGAAACCGCACCCTCCCATATGGATTCCCGGCGGCGGCTCGGTCGAAACCTACGACTTCTGCGCCGATCACGACTACCAGTACAGCTTTCTTTCCTACTTCGGCTATATCGCGGGCCAGAAGGTCGCCGACGGCTACTGGGAAGTGATGGCGAAGAAGGGCAAGGAGGACAATCCGTACGCCATGGGGTTCGCGCAGTGCGTGGCCGTCTCCGAAACCGACGAGCAGGCGGAGAAGGATTACGCCCCGCACATGGATTACTTCTACAACCGATGCCTGCACGTTTATAACGGATTCGCCGACGCGCCCGGCTATCGCACGGTGAAGACGATCAAGGCCGGCTTGCTCGGACAGGTCGGCAAGGATGCGGCCCTCCGGCGCGAAGGGCTCACGTGGGGCGACCTTGTCGAGCAGGGCTATGTGATCGCCGGCTCGCCCAAGACGGTGCGCGAGCGGCTGCGCGAGGCGCTCAAGTCGCTGCGATGCGGTCATCTGATGCTGCTGATGCAGCTTGGCTCGATGCCGCCGGAGCTGGTGCGCAAGAGCACCGACTTGTTTGCCCGCGAGGTGATGCCGTACCTGCGAGATCTGTGGACCGGTTACGAAGATCGATGGTCGCCCAAGCGGCTGCCGGAGTCGGAAATCGCGGTTCCGGCGCCGGTCCAGTTCGAGCTCGAAATCAAAACCAACGGCCATGCGCGAAAGGGCGCGGAGTCCGCATCCGAAGCACGGGGTGCTGCGAAATGAAGACGGTTCAGAGTGTTGCCAACGGAAGATTTTCGGTCGAGATGGAGGTCGTCGGGAGCGGCGAGCCGCTTCTGTTCCTCCATGGAGCCGGCGGCCTTACCGGTATCGACCCGTTCCTCGAAGAGCTGGGTCGCGATTTCAAGGTCTATGCGCCGCATCTGCCCGGCTACGGCGAGTCGACCGGCGGCGAGCATATTGACGACATCCTCGACGCGGTCCTGTTTTACCATCAGTTGATGGACGAGCTGAAAATCGACTCGGCCCACTGGGTTGGTCATTCGATGGGCGGGATGCTCGCGGCGGAAGCGGCGGCGGTCGACAACAGCCGGGTGAAAAAGCTCGTGCTGGTGTCGGCGGCCGGCTTCTGGCTCGATGAAAATCCGATTCCGGATTTCTTCGCCGCGCAACTCGACGAGCTTGCGCCGATGCTGTTCCACGATCCGAACAGCCCGATCGCCAAGGCGTTCACCGCGATACCGGACGACTTCAAGGCGCTCGAGATGATGTACGTCGAGCGGGTGAAGCGGCTTGCGATGGCGTCGAAGTTCCTGTGGCCGATTCCGGACCGCGGACTCAAGAAGCGCGCGTACCGTATCCAGGCGCCGACGCTCCTCCTGTGGGGCGAATCGGACAGGCTGGTTCCTCCGGTTTACGCCGGCGAGTTCAAGAGACATATCAGGAACTCGCGCGAGCAGTTGCTCAAAGCCGCGGGGCACATGCCGATGTACGAGCAGCAGGAGGCGTTCTGCTCGGCGGTGCGCGGTTTCCTCAAGGGATAGCGCAGGCGGCAAATCAGTAGGATGACAGGGCGCGGCTCCAATGCCGCGCCCTTCTTTTTGGGCTGGTGAACCCGCGCTGTTTGCGGGCGAGCGGGCCCTTTACACATTATGGGACTCGGCGCGGCGTTTTTGGCGTGCCATTACCCGTGGTATAAGGCTTTTTGTCCAAACGCGGGGAGGGAACGATGAGCGAAAGGACAGGCGCGATGGCGGTCGCGATTGCGGCGGCCGGTCTTCTCATCGGGGCGCTCATGATGCCTTCGGGTGCCGCGGCAATCGAGGTAAAGAACGACCTTTACACCAGGCACGGCAAGATTCAACGTGCACCGCAACCACCTAATCCGCTGACTCCCGCGATCCGCAAGCAACTGGCCGAAACCGTGTCCTACGAATCGGAAAAATACCTCGACCAGGAAAGCGTCAAAAAGTCAGAAGGCAAGACCTATGTGGACCTCGAGCACGGCAAGTTCTCCTACATGCCCGTGATGAAGGGCGGCAAGGTGAATGCGATCGCCAAGCTCGAGGCTGCCGAGTACCACGCGCGCAAGGGTGATCCGCATAGCCTCGGCAGGGCGACCGGCAAGCGCAAGGCGCTGGTCTTCAATTACCGGCTCGACGGCAACAAGTGGACCGAAGTCGAACCTCCGAAGTGGGAGGACGCGACCAAGACCGTATCGGCCAAGAAGTAGAGCCTCCGCAAGACTTTGGCGGTGCCGGGCGGGTTGTTCCGCGCGGTCGGCTATCGCGCGTCCAAGGGGTATAATCGCGGAAGTGAAAGCGAAGCTCCAGGAAGAACTGAAAACCGCGATGAAAGGCGGCGACAAGGTGCGCACGATGGTGCTGCGCGCGCTTCTCGCCGAGATTTCCCGCTACGAAGTCGAAAAGGAAGCCCGCCGCGAAGCCGACGAGGCCGCGATAATCCAGATAATCAAGCGCGAACGGGCGCGCCGCGAAGAGGCGCTCGAATTTGCCCGCAAGGGCGGCCGCCAGGACCTGATCGAGCAGAACGAGGCCGAGATAAAGGTGCTGGAGGGTTACCTTCCCGCCGGCGTCGACCCGGAGGAATTGCGCGCCGCGGTCGAGGCCGAAATCGCGCAGGGTGCGTCCCAGATGGGGCCGATCATGAAGGCGCTGCGCGACAAGTTCGGGCCGCGCCTCGACGGCAAGGCCGCAAGCGAGGCGGTGAAGCAGGCGCTTTCAAAGAAGTCCTGACCTTCGCTGCGCAGACCCGCCGGAAGGCGATGTTGTCTCGCGGCCGCGGACGTTAAACTTCGCAGTTGACGCCCTTTGGTATTTCCCTCTATTCAGTTGGAGGATTCGAAAATGCACGGCCCGTGGAGCGCGTCGGCGGTTTCTGACGCGATCGCAGGCCGTGGGAGGAATTGATGGCTGCGGGAATTGAGCCGTTTCGCATCGCGGTTGCCGACTCGGTATTGGCCGATCTCAAGGAGCGGCTCGCGCGCACCCGGTTTCCCGACGAAATCGCCGACAGCGGATGGGAGTACGGCACGAACCTCGCCTACCTGAAGGATCTCGTCGAGTACTGGAAGACGGAATACGACTGGCGTAAGCACGAAGCCGAACTCAACCGCTTCCATCATTTCCGCGCGAGCGTGGACGGAATCGGAATCCACTTCATCCACGAGCAGGGCAAAGGGCCGAATCCGAAACCGCTTCTGTTGCTGCACGGATGGCCAGGGTCGATCTGCGAGTTCACGGAGATAATCCCGATGCTTACCGACCCGGCCTCGCACGGCGGCGATCCCGCCGACGCGTTCACCGTGGTCGCGCCCTCGCTGCCCGGCTACGGCTTTTCCGAGCGTCCGCGCGCCCGCGCGATGAATATCCAGGCGACGGCGGAAATTTTCCTCAAGCTGATGACGGACGTGCTCGGCTACAGGCGCTTCGGCGCGCAGGGCGGCGATTGGGGTTCGGCGATCGTGTCGCGCATGGGCGAGGTTTACGGCCAGAACCTTTTCGGGATCCACGTGAACATGATCTCGGTCGGTCCCGCCGAGGGGCGCAACGCTCCCGACCTCACGCCCGAGGAGCGGGTGTTTCTCGGCGATATCGAGCGGTTTCGCCAGGGCGAGACCGGCTATCAATGGATCCAGGGAACCAAGCCGCAGACGCTCGCCTACGGGCTCAACGATTCTCCCGCGGGGCTTTGCGCATGGATCGTCGAGAAGTTCCGCACCTGGAGCGATTGCCACGGCGACGTCGAGCGCAGTTTCACGCGCGACCAGTTGCTGACCAACGTGATGGTGTACTGGGTTACGCAGACCATCAATTCGTCGACGCGGCTTTACTACGAGGTGCGGCATCATCCGTGGCGGCTCAAACCCGGCGCCCGTATCGAGACGCCGACCGGGATTGCAATTTTCCCGGCCGAGTTGATTCGGCCGCCACGCCATTGGGCCGAGCGCATCTACAACGTCAAGCGATGGACGGTAATGCCGGCCGGCGGGCATTTCGCCGCGATGGAAGAACCGGAACTGCTGGCGGGCGATATCCGCGCGTTCTTCCGCGAGATGAACTAGCGGGCGAGGCCTGAAATCCGTCGCGGCTCCTGCCTCGAAGCGCGCGAACCGCCCGGTCGTGACATGGATTGCCCCGTTTGGCGTGGCGCGCGCCGTTACTTGCCGGCAGCCGCTTCCGAGTCTTCGCCCTCGAGGCCGAGCAGTTCCGCGTAAAGCCGCTCGATCTCACCGCCGAGCCGCTCGTAGCGCGCGATCAGTTCGTTGGCGTCCTTGCGCGCGAGATAGAAGTTCGGGTCGTTCATCTCGGCGCCGAGCGCCGTGCGTTCGGCCTCTCTCGCGGCGATAAGCGCTTCGAGTTTCTCGCGGCGGCGCTCGATACGCTCGCGCCGGCGCTTCGCTTCGCGCGCCGCCGCGAAGTTCGCACCGCTCGACGGCGCCGCGCCGTAGTCGTCGGCGGTCTTGACGGCGCGAGGGGCGGGTTTTGGCGGCGACTCGCTGGCGCGCGATTCGTTCTCGGCCTTCTTGCGCAGGTAATCGTCATAATTGCCGAGGTAGTGCAGGGCGTGTCCGCGCCCGACCTCGACCACTTCGGCGACAAGCTCGTTAAGGACGT